>NZ_JAUBUJ010000002.1:134502-220399 GCF_036705405.1 Microcoleus sp. B13-B6 | reverse complement strand
CTGTGAAATCGTCTGTGGGTGGGGGCGGGCACGGGGGCACCGCCCCTACAAAAGCCTGATTTTCGTGAGAATGAAACCGCCCTGGGGATTGGGGGGGATCTGTTTCCGACGCAATATGCAGAATAGCATTGTACCGAAAATCAGTTAACTCATTGTGATGACTACCGCGAATTAATTGAATCTCTACGCCACCAATCTGCGGAAAGCGGTGTTTTAATGCGCTAAAAAAATCTGGTTCAATAACTAACTCTGTTTCTTGAAAAATTTGCATTTGTACTCGCTGCTGCAACTGTTCGCCCGCGAGAGAAGGTTCGGCTTGATACAGTTGTACCGAAGCGTGGAAAGCTTCCAGCAACGGCAAGCTGCGAACATCTCCGATGAATATAAAGCCGCCGGGAGTAGTTGCTTTCACCGCACCTTCTAGCACCTGCACGAGATAGTCGATATTCGGGAAATATTGCACGACAGAGTTGAGAATTACTGCGTCAAAAGCTGCTGTCTCTACTCCTTCAAAATCAGTCGCCATTTTCTGAAGCAGCGTTACATTAGCTAACTCTTGATTTGCCAAGTGCTGCCGAATATAGTTTAGCGAAATAGGTGAAAAGTCTGTTCCGCAATATTGGGTGCAGCGAGGGGCAATTTGGAACAGCAACAAACCTGTGCCGCAGCCAATTTCTAACACTCGGCTAGGCTGCAAAGCTAAAATTTGGGCGGCTTGATTGTTCGCCCAGTCGCGCATCTGTTCTGCTGGGATTGGTTGATTAGTATAGCTGCTATTCCAGCCGACAATATTAAATGTTGGATCTGAGTCAACAGCAGGTTGATTGTAAGTTTCATTGTAGAGCATTTGCCACTGCAAAACCTGTTCGTCCTGCAATTGCATTATTTGGTTTTTTTCGCGGGCAACGCTATATTCTGCATTCAGGGCAATATAAGCTACTAAACGTTTATCTCCCTGTCCATCTTCCGAAGCTATTGCTACAGTTTGCTGCACGGCGGGATGTTGAGCTAATAGTGTCTCGATTTCTCCTAATTCGATGCGGAAACCGCGAATTTTTACTTGTTCGTCAATACGTCCCAAAAATTCCAGGTTGCGATCGCCTCTGTAGCGCACTAAGTCGCCGGTTTTGTAAATTCGCTCTGCTGAATTTGGTTTAAACTGAGATGTTGCACCATTATCGAGAACAGGCAAGATGCCTGTTCCACAAGAAAATTCATCCCTTGTGGAACAGGCATCTTGCCTGTTCCTAAACAAGTCATTGAGAATGGTGTCTGAATTTGGTTTAAAAGGATTGACAATAAAGCTTTGTGCGGTTAAATCTGGGCGGTTGAGGTAGCCGCGAGCGAGTCCGTTTCCGCCGATGTACAATTCGCCAACAACCCCCATTGGTACGGGCTGCAAATATTTGTCTAATATGTAGATTTGAGTGTTAGCAATGGGGTGGCCAATTGTCGGGGCGATGTCTCTCTGCTCTGTTACAGGAATATAACCGGAAGTTGTGACGACGGTGTTTTCGGTTGGGCCGTAATTATTTACTAGCTTAAATGGATGGGATTTTAAAGGATGTTGTTGCAGTTTTTCGCCGCCTGCGAGCAAGATTCGCAGCGCTGTTGTTTGAGGCCAATCTAATAGCAAAAGTTTCTCGGCTAAAGGTGTTGGCAAAAAGCTCATTGTAATTGCTTTTGATACTAACCAGTTTTGCAGTTTTTCAGGATCTCGCCTGATGTCATCTTCTGGAAAGTAGATGCTAGCTCCGGCGGCGAGATAAGGCCAAATTTCCCACCCGCAAGCATCAAAGCCGATCGCTGCAATTTGGGTTGCTCGATCGCCCGCTGACACCCCAAACTCTCTTTGATGCCAAAAAACGAGATTTAACAAGCTCCCGTGCTCAATTTCCACTCCTTTCGGCTTTCCCGTGGAACCGGAGGTGTAAATCGCGTAAGCCCGATTTTCGGCTGTGGCTGCGCTGGTGGGATTGTCGGCGATTTCTTGGGAAATCATCTCCCAGTCTGTGTCTAGAAAAACAACCCTTGGATGGTTAATTTTATCATCTGACTGTGTTTCTAAATTTTGCACTTCGCCATCATCCACCAGGGAATAAATTCCCTGGCTCATAGCTGAAGTCGGCTGAAGCCGACTGGAAACTTGTCCTCCTTCAGTCGTCTTTAGACGACTTTCGCTATTAGACAGGGAATTTATTCCCTGGCGGGTAAGCAATACTGACTGTGTTTCTAAATTTTGCACTTCGCCATCATCCACCAGGGAATAAATTCCCTGGCTCATAGCTGAAGTCGGCTGAAGCCGACTGGAAACTTGTCCTCCTTCAGTCGTCTTTAGACGACTTTCGCTATTAGACAGGGAATTTATTCCCTGGCGGGTAAGCAATACTGACACTTGAGCATCTTTTAGCATAAAGCTCGATCGCTCAGCAGGATAGCTCGGATCTAAAATTAGGTAAGCTCCTCCCGCTTTCAGGATACCCAACATCCCCACGATCAGATCGAGCGATCGCCCGCAGCCAAGCCCGACTAAAACTTCCGCCCCAACCCCAATTTTTTGCAGATAACGTGCTAGTTGGTTGCTGCGGAGATTTAGCTCTCGATAGGTGACTCGCTCATCTCCAAATACCAGCGCCACCGCATCCGGTGCCCGATCGGCCTGCATTTCAAATAGCTGATGGATGCACAAATCTTGCGGATAATCCGCCTGAGTATTGTTGCATTCAACTAACAAATGATAGCGCTCTTGGGCGCTCAAATATTGCAAGTTGGCAATTCGCTGTTCGGGATTTGTCACAATCCTTTCTAACAAGGCTTGAAAATGCCCGATCAGGCGGGTAATCGTAGCTTCATCAAATAAATCGGCGCTGTAAATAACCATGCCGCTGATGCCCTCTGAGCTATCAACCCACAGCTTATTGCTGGGCGATTGCTTGCTTCCCGAACTGTTGGGCGATCGCTCCCACAAATGAAACTCCAAATCAAACCGCGCTGTACCCACATCTAACTGCTGCGGGCTGAGTGTTAATTCTGGCAATTCTAACCGATTCCCCGGCGCGTTTTGCAGCGCAAACGCCACCTGAAATAAGGGATTTTGGTTCAAAGCGCGATCGGGGTGCAGTTCTTCTACTAACTTCTCAAACGGCAAATCTTGGTGAGCGTAAGCTCCTAATGCTACCTCTTTGACTCGGTTTAAAAGTTCCCGAAAAGTTGGATTTCCCGATAAATCTGTACGCAGAACCAAACTGTTGACAAAAAAACCGATTAATGCTTCAATTTCACTGCGGTTGCGATTGGCAATCGGCGAACCTACAACAATATCTTCTTGCTGCGCGTAATGGTAAAGCAACGTTTTAAAAGCTGCCAGCATAGTCATAAACAGCGTCACTCCTTCGCGCTGGCTCAACGTTTCTAAAGCCTCGCTCAGTTGTTTGGGCAGTTGCAAAAATTGCCTTTTGCCTCGGTAACTTTGAATTGCTGGCCTGGGTCTATCCGCAGGCAAATTTAACATAGAAATGCCGTTTAACTGCTGCCGCCAGTAAGCAAGTTGCGTTTCTAAAACTTCCCCTTGCAGCCATTCGCGCTGCCATTTTGCAAAATCCGCGTACTGGATCGACAAAGCCGGTAAAGGCGAAGGTCTTTCGCTAGCAAAGGCCGTGTAAAGTGCGCCTAATTCCTGAATTAGCACTCCGATAGACCAACCATCGGAGACAATGTGGTGCATATTCAGCATTAGTAAATATTCGGCATCATCTAACTGCAATAAAGTGACTCGCAGCAACAAGTCCTTGGACAAATTGAAAGAGCGTTGAGCTTCCTCAGCCGTGAGCCTGTTTGCTTCAGTTTGTCGAGATTCCTTTGGCAAATTTCGCAAGTCCACTACATTAATCGGGAGGTGGAAAGCAGCAGCTATTCTCTGAACAGGTTGGCCCGCAACTACGGCTAAAGTCGTGCGTAAAGCTTCGTGGCGGCGCACAATTTCATTGAAGGTTTGTTGCAGCGCCGAAAAATTTAGCGAACCTGTCAAACGCAATGCTGCGGGAACATTATAGAAGGGATTGTTCGGGACTAATTGGTCGAGAAACCACAAGCGCTGCTGTGCAAAGGAAAGCGGTAGATTTCCGTCCCGCCCCATAGGAACAATCGGTGTAGGAGTGAAACTAGAAGTACGATTAGCTGCTTTTAAAAAAGAAATTATTTCGGCTTTTTTATGAGAAATTTCTGCCCGTAGTTCGGGGGTAATAATTCCTTCAGGAGCGTTGCAGCGCAGGCGAGATCCCTCAACAAAAATATTAATATCTAGACTGCGAAGGTAAGATAAAAACTCAACTAACTCCACCGTGACAGAATCTCTTGCATTTGGCGATGAACTCGATATTTTTGGATCGGGCATTTTGAGTCATCCTGTCATTACTTGGGCAAATCAATAAAATAAATTCTACCAGCGCACAAATTAAGAGCTTAACTTACCGCTTGCCGACTGTGGCCTAACCTGAGTATGATTCTGTTTGAATCCGCAACCCAAATTCTACCCAAGGTTTCAGCTTATGCCGTTCATGCCCTTCAATTTCCTGTTTCTATGGCTGGTAGGACTGCTGTCCCTCGGCGTACTTGGGGGAGGTATATACATTATTTACGAATGGTACATCGGCGAACTTGTAGGGAATTCCTACTTAGTCAGCGGAGTCTTGATGCTTCTTTGGTCTGTTGGCGGCCGCTTTATCAGTTTGCCGCTGTTCCGCCGCCCCGGTGCTGACGAACCCAAGCCGACGCGGACGGGTACGGTGCAGCGGGTAGAGAGGCCTGATGGCACTATTTTACAAGTAGAATTCTACGGCCCAGAGGACGGACAGCCGATTATTCTCTCCCATGGTTGGGGGCCCAACAGTATGGTTTGGTATTACGCGAAACGGCAACTAAGCGATCGCTTCCGAGTGATTGTTTGGGATCTTCCAGGTTTGGGAAAATCCACTCGACCAAAAAACAGCGACTATTCCCTAGAAAAATTTGCCCGCGATCTTGAAGCCGTCATTGCCATAGCAGGAACTAAACCTGTTATCCTACTCGGACACAGCATGGGCGGCATGATTTCTCTAACATTCAGTCGGCTTTTTCCAGAACTTCTCGGTAGTCGAGTAGCTGGTTTAATTCTGGTAGATACGACTTATACTAATCCCGTCAAAACCGCTATTTTTAGCGGTTTATTACGCGCTTTGCAGAAGCCGCTGCTTCAACCTATGCTCTACCTCACCATAGCTCTTGAACCGATTATGTGGGGAATGACTTGGCTGAGCTATCTCAATGGTTCACTGTACATCAGTGTAGAAGTATCGGGATTTAAAGGCACTGAAACGCGCGGTCAATTAGATTTCTCAGCTTTCTTATCAGCCTTGGGTTCTCCCGGCGTTCTCGCTCGCGGCACACTGGGAATGCTCAAATTTGACGAAACAAAAACTTTGCCATCAATTGACATTCCAGTGTTGGTGATCTGCGGCGATTCAGATATAGCGACTACCCCCCCAGCTAGCCTGCGAATGAAAGCAGAATTGCCTCAAGCAGAGCTAGTTACGATACAGAAAGGAGGACACATGGCATTAATCGAGCATAACCAAAAGTTTGCCGAAGCTGTCAGGGCATTCTGCACTGAAATTTCCTAACTAAAAATGTGAGTTAAAATCCTGTAGGTTCTGGCTGGGGATACCTTAAAATTCGGCGTTGCACAATTTGAGGATGGTTCTTGTCGGGTGTCCCGCCTGCTGTGAAAATACACCGGACGGGCGGGACGCCCATCCCACAAAACAATCAAAATCATCCCGCAATTATGTAATATCAAATCCGGTAGCATCGGAATTATTCATCTCTGTATTCTCTCCCTCTGCGTTCTCTGCGCCCTCTGCGGTTAAATCATTCCGATGCAACCGGAAACGATATAAGGCCTTAAAATTCCACATCTTCGCGCTCATTTTCGTCCGTTCTAGGAGTATCCAAACCTTTCGCGGCCCAACGCATTGTTTCAATGTATTTTGCCAGACTCGCCACAGTCGGAGCCTCAAACAAATTGCTGACCGATAACTCGACTTGCAAAGCGTCTCGGATGCGAGAAATCAACTGAGTTGCTAGCAGGGAATGCCCGCCTAGTTCAAAGAAATTATCGTAGATACTAACCTGCTGTTTGCCCAAAACTTTAGCCCAAATTTTCCCGATCGCGTTTTCGAGATCAGTCCGAGGCGCTACATAATTTTCTGTTAGATCCTCGCTGTCTGTATCTATATCAGGCAAAGCGCGGCGGTCTACTTTGCCATTAGGCGTCAGTGGCATATTCTCCAACACTGCATAAGTTGCAGGAACCATATATCCTGGTAACTTTTCTTTCAAAAATTGGCGCAAGTCACTTGATTTTAGATTGTGACTTTCGGATTTTTCATCGATGCCGTCAGGAACAACATAAGCTACCAAATGTTTATCGTCGGGGATGTCTTCCCTCACAATTACTACTGCTTCGCGCACTTGTGGATGCTGGCACAAAGCCGCTTCAATTTCTCCCAACTCGATGCGGTAGCCGCGAATTTTTACTTGGTCATCAACGCGGCCTAAAAACTCAATGTTGCCGTCAGCTAAGTAGCGACCTAAATCACCTGTTTTATAAAGGCTAGAACCAGATTTATTGCTAAAAGGGTTAGGAATGAAAGCAGCAGCAGTTAAATCGGGCTGGTTGAGGTAGCCTTTCGCTAGTCCGTCACCGCCGACGTACAATTGACCTATAACACCGATCGCCACCGGCTGCAAATCCGCATCGAGGAGATAAATTTGCGTGTTGGCGATCGGGCGGCCGATGGGGATAGATGTTGCGGTTTCGGGTACGTCTTGCACGCAATAATAAGCCGAAAATGTGGTATTTTCGGTAGGCCCGTAAACGTGAATTAATTTAGTGGTTGGCTTTTGCTTGAGAAGTTTTTTAACCCATCTCATATCGACCGCTTCTCCGCCAAACAGCAAGCAGCGCAGCGAATCAAAAGCTTGCGGTAAAACTCTAGCAATTTGTTGAAATAAGGCAGTTGTTAAAAACAAAACGGTGATGCCTTGTTGGCGCAGTTCTAAG
The DNA here is from genome assembly GCF_036705405.1 of Microcoleus sp. B13-B6. Lineage (NCBI taxonomy): Bacteria > Bacillati > Cyanobacteriota > Cyanophyceae > Oscillatoriales > Microcoleaceae > Microcoleus > Microcoleus sp. B13-B6. Next base: position 213,300 of record NZ_JAUBUJ010000002.1, on the reverse strand, counting down.
GCTAAATCGTGAGGCGAAAGGGTAATATTTGTGCTAATTCCCACGAGTTGAGCGCCGTTAAGCAAGGCTCCCCAAATCTCGAATGTGGCTGCATCGAATGAAGCGTTTGATGCTTGGGCAATTTTATCGGTAGGTTCTATTTTTATATAGTTGGTGTTGAGTACCAGCCGATTTACTGCTTTGTGGGTGACAGCAACTCCCTTGGGTTTTCCGGTTGAGCCAGATGTGTAAATAACGTAAGCTAGGTTGTCTGCTGTTACGGTGTTGGCGGGATTTTCGGCGCTTTCTTTGGCTATGTCTTCCCAGTCGCGATCGAAGTAAATCACCGAGTTTGAGAAGTCTCGGAAATTCTCAATCAATTTATCTTGAATTAGCAAGACTTTAACTTGAGCATCTTCCAGCATCAAGTTTAGCCGATCGCGCGGATAGCTCGGATCTAACGGTAGGTAAGCCCCTCCCGCTTTCAGTATAGCCAACATCCCCACAATTAGGTCGATCGATCGTTCTGCACAAAGCCCCACTAAAACCTCCGCCCCCACGCCCATTTTTTGTAGGTAGCGCGCCAGTTGGTTGCTGCGACTGTTGAGTTCTCTGTAAGTGAGGTGCTTGCTGTCGAAAGTTAGGGCGACATCCTCCAGATGCTGCCGGGCTCGCTCTTCAAATAACTGATGAATGCACTTATTTTGAGGATAATCTGTCCGAGTATCGTTCCATTCTTTGAATAATTGATTCACTTCATCCTCGCTCAATAAAGGTAAGTTAGCAATTCCTTGTTCTGGATTAGCGACAATGCTTTCCAGCAAAGTTTTAAAATGCCTCAGCATTCGGGCGATCGTAACTTCATCAAATAAATCTGTATTGTACACAGCTAACCCTCGGAGTCCTTCCGAATCTTCCCAATGTTCGCCGTATCTGCTCCTAAAATTATCAGAAGCTTCCCACAAATACAGCTCTAAATCAAAGCGCGTTGTTTGAGTCTCCAAAGGGAAAGAACTCAACTTTAATTCTGGCAATTCTAGCTCGTCCAGCGGCGCATTTTGCAGACCAAATACCACCTGAAACAGGGGGTGGCGATTCAACGATCGCTCTGGGTGCAATTCCTCGACTAGCTTCTCAAAAGGCAAATCTTGGTGAGCGTAAGCTCCCAGGGTTACTTCCCGCACCCGGCCCAAAAAATCTCGAAATGTCGGGTTTCCCGAACAGTCTGTTCGCAGCACTAAAGTGTTGACAAAAAAACCGATTAATGCTTCTATTTCGCTGCGGTTGCGATTGGCGATCGGCGAACCGACAACAATATCTTCTTGTTGCGAGTAGCGGTAAAGCAAAGTTTGAAATGCTGCGAGCACTGTCATAAATAAAGTCGCTCCTTCTCGCTGCGAGAGGGCTAAAAGTGCGTTTTTCAGCTTTTTAGGCAGTTCTAAATATTGAGTTTTTCCCCGATAATTTTGCCTAGCTGGTGCAGGGCGATCTGTCGGCAAATTTAACACAGAAATCCCGTGCAATTGCTGCCCCCAATAAGCTAGCTGAGTTTCTAATACTTCACCTTGCAACCATTCGCGCTGCCACTCGGCAAAGTCGGCATATTGAAGTGATAATTCTGGTAGGGGAGATGGCTGTTGATTTATCAAAGCTGTATAGATAGCCTCAAATTCTCGAATTAGCACACCGATCGACCAATCATCGGAGGCTATGTGGTGCATATTTATCAATAAAATATGCTCGGTTTCAGTCAGCCGCAGGATGGTTACTCGCATCAGCGGCCCTGTGGATAAATTGAAAGGGCGAAGAGATTCTGCTGCGGATAGTTTCTTTGCTTCAGTTTCCCGTAGTTCTGGTGGCAAATGTTGCAGTTCTAAGAGTTTTAAATTAGTCTTAAAAGCAGGAGAGATTATCTGCACTGGTTGGCCGGATACCGCTGCAAAAGTCGTTCGTAAAGTTTCGTGTCGCTGCACTATTTCGTTGAAGGTTTGCTCTAAGGCTATTAAGTTGAGGGAACCAGTTAAGCGCAGTGCGGTTACTACATTATAGAAAGGGTTTTCCGGTGCAAATTGGTCGAGAAACCACAAGCGCTGCTGGGCAAATGATGCCGGAAAGACAAACACTTCGGATTCTGAGGAAATATTCAGTTTTTCTATATCCTTTGTCAAGGAATTGTCATAAATTTCGGATGCCATATCTGTTGCTCTTCGGGGATGGGATGTGTTAATTTTTTGATGGCGCGGGCTTGCTTTTTGACGGTGCGATCGCCTCTTAAAACTTTCGCGAGCAAAAGATCGGAACCTTTAATATAATAAATCTGGGTGCGCGAGTGCGGGAGAGACGCGGGGAATAGAAACGGGGTTTCTGCCTGCAGGATCAAGTTATCCATTGAGGGGCTAGGAGTGCCACCCCCCAATCACATTTAGTCGCAGAAGGGGTCAATCGATTTTAGATTTTAGATTTTAGATTTTAGATTGAAGCCTTGACCCCACGGATAAATTCGGGGGGCAAGTTTCATCGGATACAAGTTTTTTATTTCTGGACGGATGAATCCGGGGGCTTGTATCCTGGATGCTTTCGGTCATTAAGTTTGTGATTCGGGTGCAATCGGGTGAGTTAGATGGGAGAATTACCGGGAGCAATTCGTGGAGAGGTCAAGCTGTATAGCAATCCTCAATGATTTGTGTAATTCTTGTAGGGGCAAACCCCCCGTGGTTGCCCCGCCTTGGCTGGGGTAGGCACTCTTAGCACTACCCCTACATATTTTTACAACTGATTTAGGATTGCTATAGTATGATTTCTAATTGCACAAAGTGTTCTTGGGGGGATTAAGAGCGGGATAGCTTTGCTTCACGCAATTTTCTCACATTTGTAGCTTAGCGACTACTATTGATTCAACAGTGTCCGCAATTTCTTAGATCAACTCACTAGAACTTGTGGCCTGATTTGGCAAAATACTTAAGAACAGTGAACGTGCAGTTTAAATTAGAGGTTATAGGCTAATGGCGCAGCGGAACGTATACTCGTCAAAGGACGAGCCAGAGGAAGTACAATCAGCAGAAGAAGTCCTCCACTCAGTAATGCAAGAACTGGACGCTTTGCATCAAAATGTCAAAGGCCAGTTAAATCAAGACATTACTCGGCTGCAAACTGAAAAAAATCACCTGATTGAGGATATTGAAGACCTCAGAGAGCAATATCGCAAATTGCAGTCTCAGCAAATGGAATCTCTGTCTGGGCGATACATTCAGCAGCAGCAATTGTGGCTGAAGCAGTTGGCTCAAGTTTTGGCTCACAATTTGCAGGATTTGTTGGTGCAGCGGTTCAACGAACTCAGCGCTAACTCTGGAAATTCTCTCAGCAGCCCTATTCCCAGCGGCGAGTTCCCGATACCCCTGCCGCCGAGCAACTACGACGAACGCGCCTCGCAGTTGCTGGCGGCGCTGGATGAAAGGATCGATCGCAGTTTCCAGATGCTGGAACAAGATTTGAGCAGCTATGAAAGCGAGCTTTCCGTGCGGCTCAACAATATGCAAACCCTAGAGCGGCAAGGGGAAGAGCTGTTACAAAATCTCGTAAACCGCATCAGGGAAGAACTCGAAGAAGAAGAAGAATATCTTGAGAATCCTTTCGATGCTCAAGATTCCTATGTCGAGGAATCAACTAATTCTGTTAATTCTGTCCGCCCGCAACTTCTGCAGCCAACACCTGTGGAAAGGCCGCGGGAAGCCGTACCGGCACCCTCTTCAGTGCCCTCTCCAGCCACCGCTAAAGCACCTTCTGTACAGACAGGTTTGGTGCTGGCTTTGTCTTCGGCGGTGGTATTGTCGCTGTTTAATGTTTGTTTGAGAATTCTGATTAAAGGCAGAAATCCTCGGGTGGTTTTTGGCTTGTTTGAATTTCCGGGGGTGGTGACTCCCGGTTTTGGCAATTCTTTGTTGATTTTGTTGATGCGACTGATTGTGGTGATGGCTTTGATGCCGATATTGGCCACATTTCTGTATCCTTCTGTCTGGAAAGATATTAGACGGTTGTTCCAGTCGGGCGATCGAGCTTTGTGGAGCAAGGTTTTAGGAAGCGCATTTTTTCTGTTTTTGTCTCAGGTTTTGATTTATTTGGCGATCGGCAATATTCCAGCCGGGATTGCGATTACGATTTTCTTTATTTATCCGATCGTCACCGTACTAGGTTCTTGGCTCTTGTTTGGTTCTCGCCCTAGCAGAGTCGGCTTTTTTGCGATAGTCGGGATTACCGCAGGTCTGATTTTAGCTGGGTGGCCGAGTTTTGCAGCCCCACCTCCGGGCGGCGGCAATGTCGGGGTGGGAGTCGCTGCGGCACTGGCTTCTGGGATTACCTTTGCAGGTTACGTATTGCTGACGCAAATGGCCGCGGGCAAACTGCACCCAATTCCTTTTAGTTTAGTTAATTTCGCCGCAATTTTTGTATTTTCCTCTCTAAGTTTGTGGGTGCCGCTTTCGGACAATTTTTCTCCTAAAATAGACCAAAATGTTTGGCCTGGTTTGATTATCGGAGGCGTTATTTTAGGGGTGCTGACCCTGTTTAGCTATCTTTTGAATAATTTTGCCATCCGCTTTGCGGGGGCAGCCTTAGCGTCAGTAATTGGCACTTTGGGACCGGCGATGACGGCACTTTTTGCGTTTATAATTATCAATGAGAATTTGCAGCCTGTGGCAATTCTCGGCATGGCTGTGGTGACATTAAGCGTGGCTGCTATGAGTGTGGAACGCATAATGGCTCCTCAGAAGAAGGCTAGTTAAGGCAAGAATTTGGGCGATCGGCCATTCCCAAACCCGGTTTCTTCAAGAAACCGGGTTTCTCTATGCCGAGACAATATCAATAGGCTTATTGCATAAATCTTTGATTGATAGGGAAACCGCAGAGGCATTTCAAGATAGGAGAATGAATGCCTACAATTGGAGTCTAAACAACAGAAACAACCACTCGAAAACCCACAATACTAGCCTTACAATCCGCCTGATATCTGAGGCGACACGCGCTGCGACAATTCGGAGGATGATCGTTCCAAGAACCCCCCCGCAACAACCTCAGCGAAGAGTCCCCGTCAGACTCCCAAACGCTACCATCAGCAGGCGCACCGTTATAATTATTGTGCCAAGAATCCGCGCACCATTCCCAAACATTTCCGTGGAAATCGTACAACCCGAAAGCATTAGGTTGAAAACTGCCAACATCTGTCGTTTGAAAGCGATAAACTCCCTTGGGCGCGTCAGCGTAATTAGAATTTCCGTTGTAATTGGCTAACTCGCTGGTAATCGTTTCCCCAAAGTGAAACGGCCCCGTAGTTTGCCCCCGGCAAGCATATTCCCATTGGGCTTCGCTAGGCAAGCGATAATTCTTACCAGTTTTGCGAGAAAGTCGATCGCAAAACTCCACAGCCTCGTACCAAGATACATTTTCTACAGGTCGATTTGCACCTTTAAAACGGGCAGCATCGGGATTGAGAAATATTTTAATTTCCGGCAGCGCCGCCACTGCTGTCCACTGGGTCTGAGTGACTGGAAATTTGCTAATATAGAAAGAGCCTAAAGTTACTGGGTGCTGCGGTTTTTCGTCGCTGTCACCCCGATCTTTTGGAGAACCCATGAGGAAAGTACCGCCACGCACAGATACCATTTCCAGCAGTGCACTGCTACCAAGAGGTTCTTCAAAAAAACGCGCTTTGCCGCTGTTAACATTAATTTGCTTCCCGCGCTTGTCTACTGTCACCACCTGAAATTCAAAAGTGCTTTTGACAGCAGCAATTCTCTGCGATGCCTTGTTCAATGGCGGAGTGGTGTTGGATTTTTTCCTCGGATTGACAGAGATATTGCTGTTGATTTGCCCGCTTTGATTGAGCGGGCTATTGATTGCAAGTTGTCCTCCCTTTGTCCGAAAAGAATTTAGAGCAAGTTGTCCTCCATTGGCACAATGGGGTTGGGGAGGTAAAGAATAGAGATTTAAAGCTTTGATTACTTCATCAGCAGATTGATATCTATTTTTGAGATAATCTTGAATTAGTTTGTCTAAAACATTTGCCAACTCGCTGCTGATTTTTGTGCCGACAGGCAACCGTTCTCTCCAAATCCAGCCGCCATTTATCGGGTCATAAAGGTCATCGGAACCGTCAATTTTTGGCAAACATTGAGTTAGCAGTCTCAGGCAAGTTATTCCCAAACTGTACAAATCGCTGCCGGGGAAAACTTGACCGCGCATTTGTTCTACCGGCGAATATCCGGGCGTTCCTACCGTCGTGCCTACTTTGCTCATCAGGGAGCCCGTCACTTGTTTGGAAATGCCGAAATCTATCAAAACTAACTCTCCCCGCCCTCCCCTTCGGAAAGCTGAATTCCGAAAATTTCCCGCCTTTGGCAGGAAGGAGTTAACAGAGGTGCGGCGCCGCATGATATTCTCAAGTTTGATGTCTCGGTGAATGACCTGGCGATCGTGCACAAATTTTAAAATCGGCAGTACATCTGCCAGCAACTGCCAAATTTTTTCTTCGCTAAAAGCACCCTGCTGAGTTAATTCTGCTAGTAAAGTTTGCCCCTCAATCAACTCTTGTACTAAATAAAGTCGCTTGTCTTGTTCAAAATAAGCAATTAATCGAGGAATTTGGGGATGTTCACCGAGTTCGTAAAGTCGTTTCGCTTCTTCTTTAAACAATTGTGAGGCTTTTTCAAGTGCTGAGGTTCCTTGAAATTGGGGTACAAACTGCTTAATTACGCAGGGATCGTCCATGCGATCCGTATCTACCGCTTCGTAAGTTCTGCCAAATCCCCCTTCGCCCAACAGTCGAATCACGCGGTAGCGGTTTCTGAAGAGAGGCGTGAGGTCGGACTGGCCGCAACTTTGACAAAATTTAGAGTTGTCGGGATTGAAAGGATGAGAACACGTCGGATTAGAACAGTAGAACATATCTGGGAAGAAATGATCCGGTTAAGGTTATGATATATCTTTTTGGCGCTCTTATGGAATACTAACAATTAATAATTGGTTATTGACAATTGACGGTAGGGAGGGCATTACCGGCCGCTTGTGTAGCCCCAAGGGAGAAAGTAGAACGCAGAATTTAAAACGCTAATTAATCCAAATAAAGCAATTTGAGGGCAAAAAATTCCAGCGCGATCGACCGATTTTAGCAACCCGCTTACCGCCGATATTCGTCTGGGGATCTTGGTAATTTCTTTACAGAGGCCAGTATAGTACAACTCGGCGATCGCCCAACCAACAAGCGATCGCACTCAAAGAACTATCCGACTAGAAACTAAGAAAGCGATTTCAATAAGCAATTCCCTCGCTTCATCGGGGTGTAAGAGTTCTACAAGCTCGATCGTCTTTAAAGGCGATCGGGGGAATTTCAACCTAAAATGTCATATTTCTGCTGCTTTCACCAATTTTGTAGTTCCGCTAAATAACTTTATTTTTGAATATTTTGACTAATAAAATAACTAATAAAAACAGACCACAGCATGATACTGACACTATTGTTTCGGTGATATTTGGTGAGATAAATATGATAAATCCCTGATCTTTAATCAAGGCAGAGAAACTTGAAACACAAAATGGCATGAAATATAACCTGAATGCCTGCCAATGATCTCTTTTGCCTTTACTAGAAGAAACACTTAGCATCAGACCCGTACCGATTACAGCACTTATACCAATTGAATTGAGCCATATCTTAACCGAAGGATCAAAATGAAAACAAACTACTATAACATACCAAATGAGATAGCACCAGAGAATAGCTTTATCTAATTTGATTTCGTAAAGATATTGAATCAACCCTTTCATAGCACTAGAAATGATTTTATTTTTTCATTTTTATTAATAAATACAACCAGGAAAATTTAATAATTATTAGGGAGGGATAGCCAAAGACCATTATAGCTAGATCAAGCGGTTATTTTTAGCTTAAAATCATGTTGCTTAAAGATGTTGCAGAGTGCTTTGCCAGCAACATATTTCATAGAGATAACTCAATTAACTGTTTCTCCGGCGCAAGTTCATTTTTTTGACTGGCGACTTCAAACCAACCCTGAACAGAATCTTTCAGCATCTCTAACAATCGGTTTTTAACTTTTTGATGTAGGTGGAAATATCGGGATCTGAGGCGCTTTTTACCGAGGCTTCGCCAACGGTTGCCAGCGCGAACGTGCTGCTGAGAACGGCAACGGTGAGGAAGGTCGCAAACTGTCGTTGGGGATGTACCATCATCGCTTTGGTCGGGTAGAGACTCGGTTTTTGAGCTGCGGCGGTGTCTTGTCGCTATAGGTAAATGGTAGCCCTCTGTGGTTCTTTAATCTCTCAATTAACCATTTGGGTTTTTCGCTAAACGATATCGACATCGTACCATCTGGAGCAACGCGATACAGCCATTTTGCCCCCGGACAAATAGACGACTTCATATCGGGAACCGATGCCGGCCATTTTCCGGTTTTGGCTGCTAGTGCTTTGACTTGCAGAATTTTCTGAGTCAATTCCAAATCCAGCATAGATTTAGCTGCTTTACTGGTTTGACTAGGAAAAATTGTAGATGTCCTACCTATATAATTCCACCACGCGAAGTCCTTTGCCTGGGCTGAATCAGAAGCGCAAAAATTGTGCTGGCGAGATGCTGCAAGCGATCGTTTATAGGCGTGATAAGTATCGATCGCACACAAGCGAACATAAGGTTTGATTACTGGCTTGAACCACACCAGGACATGAGATAAAGTCCAGTCTAAAATTTTGTCTTCTAAAGTTGGGGGATAGTTCGTTTCCGTCTGAAATAGTGAAAGTATTCCCAGACCACTAAGAGGGTCTGATGCTTCTAGTATTGAAGACCACGAGTATTTCCAAGCGAAGTCTTGCGAAAATTTGAACTTAGACAAATATTCTCCCTGCAAGGATGTCAATATCGATTCGCGGTAATCGCGTTCCAGCAAGCGCTGCTGCCACTGGGTCGGAAGGCGATCGGCTTTCCGCATCACCCCTGCTGGATATTTAGCCACAATCAAACCCACCAGTTGAGGGAGTAGGAGGGGGTTTTCTGTTAAAGGCTGGTTGATTTTCCAGGAGACTTCCAGCATTTCTGCTGCTGCTTCCGTCTGACCTTTACGGTATTTTTCTAGAATGTCTAGGGCTAAAACTCGTTGGGAATTAACCTGCCATAAATAAGGGGGTAGGCTAACCGTCATATCTCCTTCCAGAATCCAGGTAATATCTGTTCCCCAGTGCGGCACTTCATTATTTAAAACTTGCTGGCGAAGTTCTGCTAAAGCCGTTTGTTGGGAGGCGAGATAGCGCTGTAATTTCTCTGAAGGTGGATTTATGGTATCGTTTGGTTTGGCAATCTCAGCGTCTAGGTACTGATTTAATTCTTGAAAGAAACTTCCCCAGCCTACATTGAACCCCACTTTAGCGAAGGACGGCCTCAGCTTCAACGCCGCATCATTCGGCTCTGTTTTGGGAAACCGTTGGGCAAATGCTGCTAAATCCTGCTCGATTTCTTTTTCATGCACAGAAGCCATATAGTTGCCACCCACAATCCAGGCTGCCAGCAGTCCCGCCAACCCAACAGCCGAACCACCCAGAAATTTGAGCCACTTTTTCCGTCTGAACGATGGGTTTTGAATGTCCATAAACTCCTTTTTCGCGCGATCACACCTGAAGATAATTGCCAGAATCAATTTAAACTAAACCATTTTCTTCTACATCTGCCGATTCTTGATACTTTTAAAAGTTAAATATTGTTAAGACGAATTGGAGCGATCGGCGAGATTCATTTGGCGATCGCGCCCAGGTAATTTTGAAATATTCGGTATGGCGATCGAGTGTGGGAAACTACAATTCATCACATCAAATGAATAATTACATATTACTTTGGAGTTTGGGGCAACAATTGATTTAGTGCGCCACACAAGTATCCCTTCACCGTGTCCTTACTTGCACCCACCCCACTCGGAAGGGTAAAGATCATCTCAACATTTAATAGATTGCCGTCCATTGAGGCAAATACATCAATTGGCAAAGCACGCTGAAATGCTGTGGCGGGATTTTCGGCTTTCATTACACCTAAGTTCATATCCGTGCTGAGAGTCTTGATGCCCTCGCGCGCCAAAATTGGTCGTAATTGGGAAAATGCTCTCTCTATCGATAACCCCTCAACCTGAACACGTGCAGAAAAGGCGGCACCATTCAAAAAGTCCCCCTTTTTTTGAAAGCTTTCCTCGCAGGTTGTGGCAACAGCGGGGGTGGCTAAACACATGAGACCTAGACTCAAGACAAGCGATCGCATATTAACTGATTTATAAGAATGAAACAATCATCAAGATCATGATGAACCATCAGAGGATTGTTTGGCAAGTGATGCAAAGGTCTTTGATGGTTTTTAGGATGAGTTGCAGTCCGGTTAGTAAGCTGCTACGCATCTAAATTGAATACAGAGACAGGCTCTCCTGCCCGTCCCACAATAATTGTAGAAAAATTGACTGTCAAATTAGATGCACAACAGCTTATTCGATTTTATTCTAGTAAGTATAGAAACTAGAAGAATTAAGGGTAAAGACTAAAAGCGCGATCGCACCGAATGGAAGGGCGATCGCTCTACTGGTAATTTTAAAGTATTGGGTATTGCGATCGCGACCTAACGACTCGGTTCAGTTGCAGACCGCGCCGCAAGACCCGGAACACACACGCAGAAACAGGGTGGGCTTTCCGCTGCACGCTCATTGTTCGGCAACTGTTGATAACTTCTAGCTCATTTGAACGAGGTTAATTGATTGTGCCAAAGTGAATAAGTGCGGCGCGGATCGCGATGAACCACACCGCGAGTGTGGCAAATAGGTAAAGGTAGAACCGAAGTATGATGAGATTGAATGTGCAATGGACAGCACTATGCAATGTGCGAAACACAACGAATACCCACGCGGCGTTCACATACACTGTATCCACCTGCTTTGTGATGAACAGATATAGGACAAGCGCATAGAAAATTACCGGAATCTCGAACAGGTTTTTTAGGTTATCCGATGGATTGGATACGCTTGGTGGCGAAATTTGTGCCAGTGCGCCCGGTACAGCAAAATCCTTTTGACCGAGCTTTCTACTTGTGATAAAACTGATACGGCGGATGTACATATACACCCAGACTATGAGTGTTAGAAACACTGTGGCAAAGAAGGGAGTGAAGATTGCATCTTGCGTCATTTATACCTCTCAAATTTGATTATTTTGATAGTTGCTGGACGATAAAGTAGACGATATGCGATGTACAAGGCTGGAAGAAACATAGAGTAACGTAAATCCAATGAGAGGATGCAGTATCTCTAGGTGAAGAGGACTTTTGAGATGAATGCTGGAAAATTGTAGTCCAAGCAGGATTGGCAAACTGGCGGCGAGATGTCGTATTCTGCGTGAGAATGGGGCGAGAAACGACCATCCCAGTAATACTAATGACAGCCCACTGTACCCTCGCACTAGCCAAACATGAATATTCCACCATGCAGGATTATTGAAGTAGGCAACTCCAACCGTTAATAACTGAGCAATCAAGCAGACATTAAAGATGATTGAAGTCACATAAAAGCTGATGAGTATCCCACGTGTGGGAGTGCGATCGGGCTCGATTTCCAAACTGGTTGTCATGTCAAGTTGCTTTTGAGATTACAAGGGTAATATAATTCGAGTATTGCAATGCTTCTAGACCTCGATCGGGTACTCTTTTTCACAATCAAGCAATTTGGTTACAAGCCCCCGGATTCATCCGTGGGGTCAATTCTAAAATCTAAAATCTAAAATCTAAAATCGGTTGACACCATGACCATGAAAAGTCCCTTGCAGCTTTTATTTGAAGCGCTCGACCAGGTAAAGGACGAACAAGATTTGCGATCGCAAGTCGTGCCCAAAATCGGTGAGTATTTTGCAGCTAAACGATCGGGAATCTTTTTCTTCGATCAACGGTCGTTGGTAGATAGTAATCTTCAGAAAATACTGAAAGTTGGGCTATCGATCGAACACAATCCTGTTGTGCGTTATTTAGCGGAACGTCATGCTCCTGTCCATGAAGCATTAGTGACATCATCACCCAAGGTTTGGACAATAATTTGTCCCCGCCCCGATCATTGGCACGTGATGGCGGGGCCGATCGTCAGTCGTGGTCAATTAATGGGTGTAGTGGGTTGTACGCGCGATCGCTCAATGCCCGCTTTCGATACAGAAAATCTAGCGGATTTGAGTGCGATCTGTTTGCATTTGTCTGTTTGGGCTGCAACAGTACGCGCGGCGAAGCTATCCCGTAGGGAATCGCAACACCAACCTTTCAAGACCTCACGCCTAACGCCTCGTGAATTGCAAATTGCGGAATTGGTTGCTTTGGGGCGAACCAACGCAGCAATCGGGAGGGAACTTTGGATTACTGAGAATTCAGTGAAGCAAGCTTTGAAGCGAATGTTCCGTAAGCTTGAGGTGTCGTCTCGTGCAGAAATGGTTGCACAGCTTTCAGCGACAAAATATAATTTGCCAACTGTAAAAATGTCTCCATCCAACTTGATGTAGAACACTCACCAATAAACTTAACGCTAGAAACACCGAGAGCGATCCTCTTCGAGGGCTTCGCTAACGTACTTAATTGAAGGGCGATCGACCGCAGTAGTTTTGAAGTATTGAGTAGGGCGATCGAGCGTTGGAAACTACAACTCATCAATCGTCACTAATCCCCCCTCAGTGAACTGAATCACAAGTTCTTGCTCGTCGAGCAAAGCAGTTCCAATCAGAGGTCTTCGCCCTGTAGCAAATACACGAACTTCTCGTTCTTCCCCGTCCCAAAGGATGATTGCTTCGTGAACTGCTACTAGGACTTCACTGTTAAGTAACCACACAAAATTAATTACATAAAGACTCCTTGCTAGGCAAGGGTTTCAGTAGAAATATTGTGTAATTAATTCTGCACACCTACTTATCTGCTAAGTTTACAGGCATATCGTACAGGAACGGCAACCCCAGTAAGGTAACTGCCTCCGGTGGCAAACATAGGTAGTCAGTGAAGCCCGTATCTATGACAAACTCGATCGGGAAAGTAGAGCCGCTTGGGAGGAGAAACGTCAACAAGGGCGATCGCGTGCCGATCGGTCACAATACCAGAAATCACTTGTTGACACGCTCCATTACACCACCCAACGAAGCAGCCACATTGTAACCAATACGAATGCCAAAAAGTCGAGCATACGGATGCTTTGCCATCAGACTACGTGCGGCTTTTAGCCCAGTTTTATCAATTTCGTAGTCACCTGTTTCAATATCAATGATGACCATCTTGCCAATATTCTCTTCTAATTCAATTTTTTTGCGGATGGTGCTCTCATACAAATGTTTCGCACGACGAGCGACTTCTTCACGACTCAAAAGGATTGTTTGCATACATTCCCTCTTTTTTATAATTCTTACTCTTGTTATGGATATGATAGCTCACTTACACTGCTACATAACGCTGACCGAGTAAGCACGAATTGCCCCATCTACTGTCGCAATAGTCAGACCATTCTCTAAAGCTTAACAGATAAGCCTTCTGTCAAATGGATCGCGATGTAATGGTGGCAGTTTAGCCAGTTGAGCTACGCTACTTTCATCAAGAGAAAGACTGACAATTTGATGAAGATCGCGCTGCTTGGATAAATATGTTTCGGGATGCTCCGGCAGAGGTAACTTACCCAACTGGTACTTGACAATTGCTTCCCCGACTGAAACTGCACTCAAATAGACCTCATTATCTGGATCGCGAATTGCATCTCGAACATCTGTTGATAACTGGGCGTCGCCACTGATGAACCATAAAAAGATGTGCGTATCTAGCAGAATCTTGATTTACCTTCAAATGCACGCTCGGATATCTTCCGGCAAAGGATTATTGAAATCATCTGGAACGGTAAACTCGCCTGCACACAAACCGAATGGTCGTAATTGCTTGCTGCTAGAAATAGGTCTGAGTTCGGCGATCGGCTTATCTGCTTGCAGGATAACAAAAGTTGCACCTGCTTCCACTTGACGCAGATACTTTGAAGGATCGCGCTGAATTTCGTCAACTGTCACGTTCAACATAAAAATTCCTCAGTATAAAGCTCAAAAGCAGTTTCATGGTCTTTTTCAACAACCGCAGTGAACGTTCTGATAAAGTTAAACTAAAGTAGATGAAATAACCATTATAACTGCTGAGATAGCAACCTGTCGTACTCTGCGTGTGAACCAACCCAAAACCAAATCACAGTATCTCCATCCAACTGACCAACGGCTCGATAGTTGTTGCTGATTCGAGCAGAGTAGATTGGTAACTCTGGATGCACTTTTTTGAAACGCAGACTGGGATAATTTGGGTTTTCCTTGAACTGGCGATATGCCTCGCGTGCTTGCTCTTGAACTTGTTTTGGCAGATTAGCAAAAGATTTACGGAATTCGGCTGTAGTACGAGACTTCACAATGTTTCTGGATCGAGTTTTTGGGTTTTACCTGCGTGATACTCAGCCATTGCGGAGGCGGCAAGTTTAGCAAGAACATCGGGAGAACTCGCAAAGGCTCGATCCCATCTTAGATCGTCTTGAAGTTCTTCCAAAATCATTGAGGCGATCGCATCTTGCTCACTTGCAGACAAGGTTTTCAACTTAGCGATCGCACGCTCCAGTAACTCAGTCATGGCTAGCACTCTCTTAGAATGAAAATGGCATATTATTTATTATCACTTATTCTAGGCAAATCGATATCTAGGAAGCCGAGCTATCTACGTCGCAAATTCTGGGAAATACTTGTCTACAAAGTCCATAACCTTTTGAAAGTGGAGAATTCCTTCCTCTGGCCTTAGTGTCCCATACTCGTGGTCTAGATATCTAAGTTTCCAATTATCGGAGTTTTTTAGATAAACCTGTGCATAATCTTTTCCATGCCTGCGATCTAACCAGCGTAAGGCTCCAATAGCCCATTCTTGGTCGTATTGTCGCTCACCAACGGGTAAGTATGTGTCGAGATACGATCGCAAAACTCTTACCGACTCAGCATCATCAAAACGAGCTAATGCAAAACAATGAAATTGTCCTGCATAACAAGTTTGACTTGGAATCAGCAAACTTTCAATTTTCTTGAGATGTTGTGGAAAGCGCCCAATTCCACAAAGCCAACTTGCACTAATTGTATGCCTCCAACAACGGTTATACATCTGGATAAGTTCTTTGTCAGTTACTTCATATAAAGCAACTCTTGTCGAGTCCACAAACGCATCTACATATTCTTTGTCAATCCGTCGTAAAAAGTTACCGTGTAAAACGTTGAGATAAAGTGGCTGGACATAATGCTTTAAAATATTATATTCTGTCATTCTCTTTGAGTATCAAATTGTTAAGACGGAACATCTCAAATATAACATCATCGCAAATTGACGCCAACCTCTAAGGCGTTGCTGATTCACGGTATGAATCAACTTTTCGCTTGAAGTTACAAAACTCACCATACTGGGCTTATAGCAATTGGGAAATCTTGAATTCATACCTGTATTAAGCAACGCCTAATAGACAAGCTCCAGCCCCAAAAAAATATAAAACCCCCAAACCCGATTTTAAAATCGGGTTTGGGGGTTTTATTCCTAAATCTCGTTCAAATCACAACTTGCTCGGCTCGATCGCCGGAGCACGCAGAGACACAGTTTTATCCGCAGCAGCCTTAGCCACAAGCGACGGCACAGAATCGCGCAATTTTGCAGTCAACTGAACAGTAGTTGCATCGTAAACCTGAGTCAGCATCTTCGGATACAAACCGATACCAATAATCGGCACTAACAGAGCCGCAATAATAAACACTTCTCGCGGTTCCGCATCCACCAATTCCTCGTGATCGGACAATTCCTTATTTTCAGGCCCGTAGAAGATTTCACGCAGCATTGACAGGAGATAAATCGGAGTCAAAATCACCCCGACAGCAGCTAGAAATACCACGCAAACCTTAAATACTGGATTGTAAGCATCGCTCGTTGCAAAACCTACAAACACCATTAATTCTGCTACAAAACCGCTCATTCCCGGCAAAGCCAAAGAAGCCATAGAACAAGCAGTCCACATCGCAAAAACCTTACGCATTTTCTGTCCTACACCGCCCATTTCGTCGAGCATGAGCGTGTGAGTGCGATCGTAAGTGCAACCCACCATAAAGAACAAACTCGCCCCGATTAAACCGTGGGAAACCATTTGCAGCATTGCACCGCTAACACCCAAATCGGTAAACGAAGCTATCCCGATTAACACAAACCCCATATGCGAAATCGAAGAATAAGCAATTTTACGCTTCAAATTGCGTTGAGCAAAAGAAGTTAATGCCGCGTAAACAATGTTAACCACACCCAAAATTACCAAGATGGGCGCGAAGGTAGCGTGAGCATCGGGGAGCATTCCCGCATTCATCCGCAGCAAAGCGTAGCCGCCCATTTTTAGCAGAATTCCTGCTAGCAACATGTGGGCGGGTGCGGTTGCTTCGCCGTGAGCGTCAGGGAGCCAAGTGTGCAGCGGAAAAATTGGCAGTTTGACGCCGTAAGCTATTAAGAAACCTGTATACAGTATCAATTCTACATTGGGGGCGTAATCTTTAGCTGCGATCGCCCGCATATCGAAAGTCACCGTATCGCCGTAAAACGCCATCGTCAGCCCGCCAAGCAAAATAAACAGCGAACCGCCTGCGGTGTACAGGATAAACTTCGTTGCTGCGTAGAGGCGCTTCTTGCCGCCCCAGATGGACAAAATCAGGTAAATCGGGACTAATTCCAGTTCCCAAACCAGGAAAAACAGCAACATATCCTGCACGGCAAAAACTGCGATTTGGCCGCCGTACATTGTCAGCATCAAAAAGTAAAAAAGCTTCGGTTTAAATGTGACCGGCCAAGCTGCTAAAGTAGCCAGCGTAGTAATAAAACCAGTCAGCAAAATCAGCGGCATCGACAAACCGTCAGCACCCACCGACCAATTCAAATCGAGTTGCTGCACCCAAGTATAACTTTCTACCAGTTGCAAATCTGGATTGCTGAAGTCGTACTGAGTGTAAAAAGCGTAAACAAGTAGGGCAAAATCGATCAAACCCACAATTAGGGCATACCACCGCACCGTCTTGCCATCCTTATCGGGAATTAAAGGAATCAGCAAGGACGCAGCAATGGGAAACAGAATTGTTGTTGTTAACCAGGGAAAGTTAGCTGTATCCATTGCGTTTTAAAATGATCCATCAGTTATTAGGTTTAAACACATTTTGCCAATTTTGGCCTAAATTTTATACTTTCTTTAGACGGAACATTTTTTTTTGCTATTATTTGGACAAATTATGCGATCGCAACAGTGAATTTTAATGAAAGATTTATTTCTATTGGCTAATTGTCAATGGTGAGTTATTGAGATAATACCCGTTCTTAAAATATCTTCTGGTGGGAAATGGCATTGCCCAAGGCGTGTCAACTTAAGCCGATCATTTGCAAGTCCGCGAGTCCGCCAGGGGTTTCAACCCCTGGCTAATAGCGAAAGTCCTCTCAAGAGGACTAATAGATATCTCCCAAAAAGCCAGTATTGAACAGGCTTTCCGGCCTGTTCCACAATAAGAGGTTTAAGGAGTTCTTCAGTCCTCATAGCGAGGACTTTAGCTTTGAGACAGGGAATTCATTCCCTGTCGGACTGTCGGACTATCGGTTTTACCTGTTTGTTGACACCATTTGGACAATGCCGTGTCCCTACCGATTTAACTAACTCCAGAAACGATCGCAAAACCCAGAACTGCGACAAACACAATCAGGGCATAAAACTGAGCGCGACCGCTCTCAAAGTATTTCAAACCTTCGCCGGTAATCAGCGTGACCAAACCGGTCAGGTTGACGACACCATCGACGACTCGCAAATCAACTTCCATGACTTGCCGCGCTAAACGGCGGCTGCCTTTGACAAAGAGAAAATCGTTGATATCGTCGAGATACCACTTGTTGAGGGAGAACTCGTAAAGCGGTTTGATTTTTTGGGCGATCGCACTTGCGTCAATTTTACGGCTCAAATACATCAGAGAAGCCAAAGTAATGCCCAACAAAGCAATACCTACAGAGCTTCCGCCCATAATCAAAAATTCCGTCAAATTGAACTCAGCAGCGTGTTCCAAAACTTCTTCGAGAGATTCCCCTGGAGCGCGAACAAACTGCTCGAAATAATTGGCAAACGGCGTACCGAGAAAACCGATAAACACAGAAGGTACTGCCAGCAACACTAACGGCAGAGCCATTGTCAAAGGAGATTCGTGAGGCAAATGGTCGTGCTCATCGTGACTGTCGCCAGTCGATGCCAATTCCTTAACGTTCATCGCTCCCGGGCCAAAAACAAGACCGGGTTGCAGGAGTTGCTGCTTGATGGCGCTGTCATTGCCCCGGAATTCGCCCTCAAAGGTGCTGAAATACATTCGGAACATATAAAACGCGGTCATCCCGGCCGTCAGCCAGCTAACAGCCCACAGAGCGGGATTTGCTGCGAAGGCGCTGGCGAGGATTTCGTCTTTTGACCAAAAACCAGCAAACGGCGGAATTCCGCAGATTGCCAAATTTCCGATTAAAAAGCAAGAAGCGGTAATCGGCATATATTTCCGCAAGCCGCCCATAACTCGCATATCTTGAGCGAGTGCAGGGTTGTGGCCTACAACTGCTTCCATACCGTGAATCACTGAACCTGAACACAGGAACAGCATTGCTTTGAAATAAGCGTGAGTCATCAAGTGGAAAAGTCCGGCACTGTAAGCGCCGACGCCCATTGCCATCACCATGTAACCGAGTTGGGAGATGGTGGAGTAGGCGAGGCCTTTTTTGATGTCATTTTGGGTAATCGCGATCGAAGCACCCATAAATGCCGTAAAACAGCCGGTACAGGCGATCAAATTCATGACTGCCGGCAGCCCTTCAAACACCGGGTACATCCGAGCGATCAGGAATACGCCGGCGGCTACCATTGTCGCGGCGTGGATTAAGGCCGAAATCGGTGTCGGGCCTTCCATTGCGTCTGGTAGCCAGACGTGGAGGGGGAATTGAGCGGATTTGGCTGCTGGGCCCAAAAATATCAGGACGCCGAAGATTGTCGCCAGAGTCGCGCTGAGGGCGCCGGATTCGACTAAGGAGTGCAGGCGTTCGCCCATCACCTCAAATTCAAAGCTGCCGGTGGCCCAGTAAATGCCGAGGATGCCCAGCAGTAGGCCGAAGTCGCCGACGCGGTTGGTGACAAAAGCTTTTTGGCAAGCGTCAGCAGCGGGTTTGCGATCGTACCAAAATCCGACTAGCAGGTACGAACACATACCTACCAGTTCCCAAAAAATGTAAATCTGAACGATGTTCGGGCTGACTACGAGACCCAACATCGACGCGCTGAAGATGCTCAGGTAGGCGTAAAAGCGCACGTACCCATCATCGTGAGCCATGTAGCCGTCGGTGTAAATCATCACCAAAAAGGCGACCGTAGTGACGATCGCCAGCATCACCGCCGTCAGGGGGTCAATGATATAGCCCATATTCAGCGAGAAGTCGCCAGCAGAAGCCCACTGAATACTGCGGGTGTAGGGTGCGTGGCCCTGTAGTTGACTCCACAGCAATGCGAAGGAGAGTACCATTGACCCTCCGAGTGTGGAGACGATTAATATCGCATTCGCTTGTCGGAGTTTGTTGGTTGCCTGGTTAAAGGTGATTAAGCCTAGACCTACTAGCATTGCGCCTGCCAGTGGCAGGACTGGGATCAGCCAAGCGTATTGATAAAGCAGTTCCATGACTGATAGGTAGTTTAAAGTTTCTACTAGATAGTGCCACAATTCTTTACAAATTGTGGCACACGCCTGCGCGACTAGGCCAAAATACTCGATCCAATTCTCTAAGTATTGCTATAGCCGAGTGCCATCGCGAGCAAGACGATCGCACTACTTTTTTCATCGCAAGCGAGACGATCGCAATAAACGCCGAAAATTATTCAGGTGCAAACTAAAACTCTACGACAAATCTCACAGTTCTGTACCTTCAAGACGGGGACATTTATTTTGCTGTGGGATAGTTGATGGAAAAATGGGGAAAGCCTTCTGCTTCCGACATAAAAGCCGAAGACCTTCTCAACAAGAGCCGAATGCCTTGGAACCGTTACCTGTTGGCTACTTCCTGAAGTTGCAGCCGTTGAGATGGGGAAACTACGTGAGCCGCCAGCATCCAGGAATCCAGAGTCCGCCGCAGTTCCTCGCGTCCTTGGTAGTCTTCAAATCTAAATCGAACTTTATCGCCCTCAAACAAAATCAGCGTGGGCAGACTTGTCAGCCGATAAGTGTGGGCCAACTTGAAACATTGATCGGCATTCACCCCTACGAGCTTGACTTTTCCTGCCCACTGTGCCTCAAAACTCTTAAGCGTGGGGTCGATCGCGCGGCACAAACCGCACCAGGGGGCGGAAAAGTGAACTAAAACGGGGGTAGAGGCTTGAAACACCTCTTGTGCAAAAGTGCGTTCGCTAACCGACAACACCATGAGCCCTCAAAATTTAATAATTTTTTTCTATCCTAGGGATCATGCTACCAGTATATGTTCCTAGTGACACGCATCAAAAAAGGATGAATTTGCCACAGCAGGCCCGTAAAAATGACTACACCTAGATAGGAAGGGCGAAGAAACTCAAGCAAATCAAGGGTTTGACGCTTTTGTAGGATTGCCAAAAAAGGCATGATTGAGGTTCGAGATTTGATGGTTTCAAAGGATTCTCCAAAACGAGCCTGAAGCCGCCTGTCGCCGTGCCACACTCCGAACAGGTGGTGAAGTACCAAACCGATGGAAGTGACGAGGGTAAAGCTAGTGCCAATCCACAGGGTGTGGGCCACGCACCAAATCACTTGTCCCACCATTTGCGGGTGACGGGTGATGCGAATGATGCCAGTTTCGTAGAGGTGAACTTGGGGCTTTTGGACGGCGGCAATTTCTAGGAGGTTGAAAGTTGCTGGGTACAGAAACAGAAAGGAAATTGCCGAAAGTATCCAAACTGCGGGTTTAACTCCGGGGACGCCCTGTACTTGCCAAAGCTGTACGCCGTCGTAGCGGTGGTTGAAAAAGTAGACAATCAGAATGACGGCTAGCGGCAAACTGACAAGGGCAAACAAAACGCGGTAAAGTCTCGGCCCGATCAGCTTTTCACCTTTGGGCCGGAGGGCTGCTAAACCGCTGTGGGCGATCGCAAAAACCAGTAACAAGCCCAGAATAACTAAGTGGGAGTCGAGCGCCAAGTCGATCGTCATTGCAAATATTAAGAAAAGTTATTGATTCTCGGCCAAATTGTGTCACAAAGTATCTATGGGAGCATTCAGCGGTTATCAGTCAGTTAACTGTTCACTGTTCGCTGTTGACTGTTCGCTGTTCGCTGTTGACTGTTCGCTGTTGACTGTTCGCTGTTTGCTGTTCGCTGCCTACAGTCAACCGTCAACCGTCAACTGACAACTGACAACTGACAACTGACAATTTAGATATATGTCTGACCTTCCTTTCACTTTAGACCAGTTACGCATTCTCAAGGCGATCGCCTCTGAAGGAAGCTTCAAACGCGCCGCGGACAGCCTCTATGTATCCCAGCCAGCAGTTAGCTTGCAGGTGCAAAACTTAGAGAGACAATTGGACGTGCCACTGTTTGACCGGGGGGGGCGGCGGGCGCAACTAACCGAAGCCGGACACCTGCTGCTGAGTTACGGCGAGAAAATTTTATCGCTTTGCCAGGAAACTTGTCGAGCTCTGGAAGACTTGCAAAATCTCCAAGGTGGTACTTTGATCGTCGGCGCTTCTCAAACAACGGGAACCTATTTGCTGCCCCGGATGATTGGGATGTTTCGCCAAAAGTACCCGGATGTAGCAGTACAGCTTCACGTTCACTCGACCCGCCGCACGGCGTGGAGTGTGGCCAACGGGCAAATCGATTTGGCAATTGTTGGCGGAGAAATTCCTACCGAACTTGTAGAAGCTTTAGAAATTGTTCCTTACGCTGAGGACGAACTGGCTCTGATTCTTCCTCCATCTCACCCGATGGTACAACAAGAAACTATCCAAAAAGAAGACCTTTACAAATTGCAGTTTATATCCCTCGATTCGCAGTCTACGATCCGCAAAGTAATCGATCAGGTACTGACTCGCTGCGGCATTGACACGCGCCGCTTGAAAATAGAGATGGAACTAAATTCGATCGAAGCCATTAAAAATGCCGTTCAGTCGGGGCTGGGAGCTGCATTTGTCTCGGTTTCGGCGATCGAAAAAGAGTTGCTCATGGGCGTCTTGCACAAATCTCAAATGGACGAAGTTTTGGTAACTCGGATTTTGTCGCTGATTTACAACCCGAACCGCTACCGTTCTAAAGCAGCAGAGGCTTTCAGCAATGAAATTTTGCCTCAGTTTGCTACTTATTCGACCATCCTGGAGAAGAAAGAACCCCCGGCGCTCGATTTGGGATTCATAGAAATAGGAACTCCCAACTCGGCGGGAAGTTAATCTCTTAGGTCGCTGGCAGTTAGCAGTTCGCGGTTAGTTGAGAAATCGAAATCTGGTTTAACCATCACTTTTTCTTCGTTCTTCCCTTTTCCTTCTTTCCTCTTCCTTCTTCCCTCTTCTTAGCAAACAAAAATGGAAGTTTACTGCACCCGCCCGGGCTGCCCGCGCCCTCAAAACTCTTTTCCCGACCTCGATGACAGTTCGCGGCTGAAAACGGTGCAGCAAAAGTTTTGCACCGCTTGCGGGATGCCCATGATTTTGAGGGGCCGCTATTTGCCCGTGAGGTTGTTGGGTCAAGGCGGTTTTGGGGCGGCGTTTTTGGCCAGAGACCGGGATACTCCGGCGATGCGGCAGTGCGTTGCTAAACTTTTGCAGCCGTCGGTAAGTCTGACTCCGCCCCAGCTAAAAATCGCTCAAACTCTGTTTGAACGGGAAGCGGCGGTGCTGGAAGAACTGGGAAACGAACATTCGCAAATTCCGAGTTTGCTGGCGTTTTTTGAGCTGACTGTTACGAGTTTGCAGCCGGGAAAAAACGATCAGTTTTTCTATCTGGTTCAAGAATTTATTGACGGTAAAAATTTGGAGGATGAACTAGCTGTTAAAGGCCGATTTTCGGAGGCGGAAACGGTGGAGGTGCTGCGGGAAATTTTGAAGGTTCTCGATTTTGTACACTCTCGCGGTTCGATTCACCGGGATATTAAACCTGCTAATATTATGCGGGGTAAAAACGGTCGGCTTTATTTATTAGATTTTGGGGCGGTTAAACAAGTAACACAAAGTGTTGGAAGTGTAAAAGCTTCGACTGGTATTTATTCTTTGGGTTATGCTCCGCCAGAACAGATGAGCGGGCAAGAAGTTTATCCGGCAACGGATTTGTATGCTTTGGCTGTGACTTGTATTACTTTGCTGAGTGGTTTGCAACCGACGGAGCTTTTTGATAGTTACAGAAATGAGTGGAATTGGCAGTCGCGGGTGCAGGTAAGTTCGGGTTTGGCTCATGTTCTCGATCGAATGTTATTATCAGCTCCCAGCCAGCGGTTTCAATCTGCCAGTGAGGTGGAAGCGGCTCTGATGTCTCGGCCTCAACAGCCTAACATCGTCGTGCAGCCGCCGACCCTACGGACTCCGACTCCCCTACCGACTCAGCAGCTACCACCGACTCAGCAGCCTCCTGTACGGGTTCCTGCAACACCTCCCGGAGGGCTGCAACCTTCGCAGAGAGCGACTTTTTCGATTTGGGAGGTTTTGTCGGGGGCGGCGTTTACGGGTTTTGAGGCGGGGGTGCTGGCGATCGCCCTGACGAGTTTGCTGCCCTCTCCGGGCTTGAGTATCGGATTGTTGGGGATGATTGTGGCGGGTTTGATTTACGGCCAGTATCGCAGGGCGATCGAACAAACTGAGATGTTGATTATTGGCGCTGGTACTGTGGCTTTGCTGTGGTTTTTCCCGGTTTTACAGACGGCTGCAGGTGCGATTTATCCGAATTCTCCGATCACTGGCGTGTTGTTTGTGGGATGGTTGGGTGCTTTGGGTGCGATCGCTGGCACAGCTATTTTTAGATTGATTTATAAGTTACTTTCTAATATTTTTTAAGCTAATAGTCACCTGTAGAAAAGCCTGTTTTGAACAGGAAAGATGCCTGTTCCACAATAATTATGGGAGATGTTTTATTTAAAATGCAGACTCAGAAGTCTATCTACCCGAATTGGGTCATTGCTTGGGGCCCAGAAGTCCGATCGCACCCTGCAACTTGGGCAACTTCCGGTTTTGCCATAATCGGAGCTCAACCCACCTTCAGCCCCAATCAGCGATTTGTGCTGGTAGGTGACTGCTGCTTCGATCGCACCCCAATGCTCAAACAACAGATTGATACCGAGGGATTGACCGATTTGGCGATCGTCGCGCGGCTATGGGAACAGTACGGTACTAAAACACTGAGCTTGCTCTCAGGACAATTTGCCCTTGCTGTGTGGGATCGAGACGAGCAAACCTTGTGTCTGGGGCGCGATCGCGTGGGAGCAAAAACCCTCTATTACACCCGTACAGGAACGACTCGCTGGATTGCGCCTCGACTGCGATCGCTCAATCCGTATCACGATCGAGAACTTGATTTAGTTGCTTTGCGCGACTACTTGTGCTGTGCATTTGTACCCGGAGCACAAACGCTGTGGGAAGCCGTGCGAGAGTTGCGGCCCGGTAGCTACCTGTACTTACCGGATATTGAGGCCCAGAGATACTGGCAGCCACAGGAGCAAATTACTAACGCCGATCGCCCTTTGGAATGGCATAGTCAACAAGTGCGATCGCTTTTGGAACAACTGGTGCAGGAAGCGCTACCAGCGGGCGAACCAGTCGCAGCATATCTTTCGGGTGGTATTGATTCAAGTTGCGTCGCGGCGATCGCCACAAGACTGCACGATCGCCCGGTGCACACTTTTTCGATGCACTTTGGCGCTCAATATCCCAGCGAGATTGAATTTGCCAACCTCGTTGCGGCACATTGCGGTACTGAGCACCATATTTTAGAGGTTTCGCCAAAGCAAATTTGGGAGTTGCTACCGGAAACGCTGGCGGCGATGGATGATCCGGTGGGGGAAGGCTTGACGGTTCCCAATTTGCTGTTGGGGCGATCGGCAAAGCAATTCGCAGATGTGGTACTGAATGGCGAAGGCGGCGATCCGTGCTTTGGCGGGCCGAAAAATAAGCCGATGCTGCTGAATAGTTTGTATGGTTCGATTCAGGGTAAACCAGATCCGATCGCAGCTTACTTGACTTCGTTTCAGAAATGCTATGTGGATTTGCCACGTTTGCTGAAGCCGGAGGTTTGGGAAAAGGTGAAGAATGCGCCTTCCGTCTTTGCTGAGGAATTGCAACAGACAGAAACGACGTTTTTGAATCGGTTGATGCGGCTCAATATTGAGTTTAAGGGAGCCGATTACATTTTGACCAAAGTGAATAATCTCACGGCTGCGGCGGGATTGGAAGCTCGATCGCCCCTATTCGATGCGCGGATGGTGGCACTGAGTTTGCAAATTCCGCCAGAGTACAAGCTTTCGGGCGCGCAGGAAAAAGCGGTTCTCAAGGCTGCTGTGGCGGATTTGCTACCCGATGTGATTGTCAACCGTCCGAAAAGTGGGATGGTGATGTCGATGCAGCAGTGGTTTTTGAGGGATTGGCAGCGGCAAGCGCGATCGTTGTTGCTGAATCGTCATGCGGCGATCGCGCCTTACCTCGATCAAACACTAATCCGCGAGTGGCTAAACTATCGGGGCGAAGTTTTTCCCCGCTACGGGCTGAAGTTGTGGCTGCTGGTGACGCTGGAAATTTGGTTACAAGTTAATCGCCGTTAGTTACCCCCAATTACGACACGGCGCCGTGCCTTTCGTCGTGTCAACTTGAGCAGTTGACGCCCTAATTTGTCGATCGACAATGGCATTTTCTCTATGCGGTTTTCGCTCTTGTTTATAGAACCGAATTAAACCGCAGAGGGCGCAGAGGATACAGAGAAACGGAAGAGACAGATGAATCGTTCCGATGCCAACGGATTTGATATACAGCGTATTCTAGGTGTATTTCATAAACCTGGAATACGCTGTATATAAGCTGCTACGCATTTAAATTGAATCCAGAGACGGGATCTAACTCCCGACCAATTTTGGCCGGGTTTTTTTTGTCAATCGCCCGCCCTCGCCACAAATTCTCCTAAATTCTGCCAAAGTGTCCTGAAAGAGGTGCTGTGAGGCGAAAGACTAAATTAGTAGATGCACCCGTCGCTAATTTAGGATGATTGCATTTATGTATTTGTGTAGTTAATTCTGTCTAACTACTTATCTAACACAACTACGTCAATAATCTTTCAAGGAAAAAAATATGTCCAGTAAACAAGGTCAACCCCCCTGTCAACATACTGTAGAGTCTGGAGATACATTTTCCAATCTTGCACTTGCCTACTATGGTGATGGTAGCGATGCGAACGCGAACAAAATTGCAGGTGCAAATCCTGGCGTTTCCCCTACAAGTTTGCAAATTGGTCAGAAACTTCAAATTCCTGCTTAACAGATTTGGAAAGCTTGTCAAACTAACCACTGCTAATAGCAGTTATTAAGAGTGCAGAAGGTTAGCCAATCAAACTGACCTTCTGCAACTAACACTTGCCAAGGGATTTATATTGACCCGAAGAAGCCAGAGATAACTATTTTTCAATTTTTGGAGCGTTAATTATGTCAGTCGAAATCTTTACAGATTCCAATTTCTCTGGAACTAAATCCGGTTCTCTTGAGCAGGACTCTTCCTGGATTGGAGATTTTTGGAACGACAAAATATCCTCGATTAAAGTTTACTCCGGCACTTGGGACTTTTTTGAACATTCAAAATTCCAGGGACGAAGCCTCCGACTTGGACCAGGCGAATATCCCAGCTTCAACAATGAACTTAATGATACTATCTCGTCATTTAAAAAAGTGGGAGTAGGTAATTCAACTGGTTCAGATAATGATGTTCTGAAAAGAATCCTAGACCTTACAAACAATGAGCGCGGTAAAGTGGGTTTATCTCCGCTCACACTTAATTCCCAACTGACTGCTGCTGCACAGAAACACAGCCGGAGCATGGCAATGCAGGACTTTTTTGATCACCGCCAAATGGGGGAGCGGGTCAGAGCGGAAGGTTATCATTACTCACGAGTGGCGGAAAACATTATTGCTGGCCACTCTACACCAGAAGATGCCATTAAAGGCTGGATGAATAGCTCAGGACATCGTGACAACATTCTGAATTCTACCTATCGAGAGCTTGGGGTCGGTTACTACTTTTTGGAAAACGATCAGGGTAGCGTCAACTACAAGCATTACTGGACTCAGGTGTTTGGCACACCCTAGTAACGCTCGATAGCCCAATCAATTACAAGTTGGGCAAACACCTCAAATTCCATAAACCTGAATCGCCGTAGGAATAGCTGATTTTAATTGCAGTTATTGAGGATACAGAAGGTTAGTAACTCAAACTAACCTTCTGTAATTAATACCAACCCCTGGATTTATATTTAGCGAAAGAACTTGAAAAATGGGAATTTCTACAGATTATTCAAACGTTCCTGACTGGGTAGCTAAAAGCGAAGGATACCAGACAGGAGCAATGGTCAAATACCAAGGCAATATCTTTTATGCCAACTTCGAGGCTTCAGAACCAGGGGTAGGGGATGCAGATCATAATGGTTGGCGGTTTTACGATGAGTTGTACGATCTAACACCTCACACGCCGACCGCACAAGCTAAAATCATTGCCTATATTCCTACTTGGAGAAAGAAAGAGGGATTTAACTATGCCAATGATGAGATGTATCGATACATCACCCACGGCATCGTCTCGTTTCTCATGTTTAGTGAGGTAAATCTCGGTGAGTTTGAACCAAAGTCCTTGGAGGAGGTTAAGGCAGTCCTCTCAGATGTGGTCAACACTGGACATCGAAACGGCACCAGAATCTTAATTGCACTGGGAGGTGCAGTTGATTATGGATTTCTCAATTTGATGACTTCTATAGGAAATAATCCCGATAATCCACTTCTGGATCTCGCCGTACAAAATGTAGTCAATTTTGTCAAGTCAAACAATCTCGATGGCGTAGACCTGGATTTAGAGTGCTGGTGGGGTAAGCCCGGTCAAGGAGATATGGGAGGAAGAGCAAAAGCGGATGGCCCCCACCCAGCAGGATTTGCATTAACTTCATTTGCTCAAAAATTAAAGCAAGCGATGCCTGATAAACTGGTTTCCGCAGCTATTTTTGGCACCTCATGGTATGGCAATAACTACGATCCGAAATTAGCAGACTATACTGATTGGCTTGCGATTATGACCTATGATCTGACGGGTTCGTGGAATGCGTCTCCAGTCGGACCTCAGTCAGCGCTTCTTAAAATACGCAATCAAGAGTCTTATCTGCGAGAGCAACAGGGGAAGTGGCCCGATCCCCAAAATCAAGATCAAGGCCCCGTCAATAATCCGATTCTTTCTGTGGAAGATACTCTCTGGTACTGGACGAACCCATTATTTGTGAACTGGCAAGGTAAGGGACAAAATATACCCAGAGATAAGATAGCGGGAGGAGTTCCAATCTATGGCTATGACTTTGCCTACGGGAAAGATCCTGATGACCTGAGTGGTGAAGTACCTCCAGGGTATAAATCTATTCGGTACAAAGATATCCTGGCTCAATTTCCAGATGCTCATAGGGCTGCCAATGGCAATATTAAAGTGTCGGGAAGTACACCTAGACCTCCTTTTATCTCTGCTTCAGGAAATTACCCGTATACTCACAATATCTACTTTGAAACTCCAGACACTGCTGTTAGCAAACTGAATTTCTTAAAGGATGTGGGAGCGCAGGGAGTGATTATTTGGGAACTTTCCAATGATGTTTGGGAAGAGGGTAAGAGCATCATTAAAGCCCTTTACAGAAACTCAGGTAACCCAGAAAGCAGACCGGCATTGCCTCCAAGTGGGAAGACACCTGTGCCAAGCGATATACTCACCCCGCTCATTGAACGTATCGGAAGCTACACAAACGAGTTCGCGGCTGAGATAGCACAAGGACGAGAAAAGGAAACATCTAGATTAGGCTTGCTTGTCGATCCAAGTTTGGTAGAAGCAATCACAAAATTTTTCGAGGAAGCTGGAAAAACAGAGGGCGAAGAAATCCCAAAGGACGATAAAGATAAAATAATTGGATTGTGGATTGAGATAGAGGAAACCGCAAAAAGATATGTAGATAGTCCAAACCCTCTAAGCGTCTTAACAGATCTCAAGGATAAAGTCGCCGGATTGGTCGGGCTGGTTGGGTTGATGATCGGGGGAGTGGCTGGTTGGGTATTTGTACCGCTCTTCTCAATGATTACTTTGTTCCAGACACATATTTTGCTGGAGTGGTTTGTACGGCAAAATCCTTCAGAAGGTCAAGATCTAGATCCTGACAATGATGATGGTGATGAGGAGGAACAAAAAGAATGTGAGCGTGAAGCCGATGAGGTTTCACAACAAATACAGCGAGCCATAGATGTGCTGAAAGGTGCTCTTGATAAATGGCCTACAAAGGATTTAGGGCCTGTAGAATCGGTCTTAGGTATCCCAACCCCTACTAAGCCTGACGAGCCTGATGCGCCTACACAACCACCAAAAACGCCCATTCGTTTACCCTCAAAATCAATTGTTAATTTTGCAAATGGTTTATTGGATGGAGCACTAAAGGATTCACCCGAAGGCCATAGGATTATTAGCAAAAGACAGGAAATTATCAGAGATAGTGTATCTGCACAAGTATTTACAGTATATGAAATACAAAGCCAAGAAGGCTGCAACATGGCGATGGAGGCACTGCAAGGGTTAAAGGAAGCGGAACAGTTTTTGGCATCCTTTTTCCTTGGTTCTGGCGGTTGGATACTCCGTCTTAGTAGGGGGTTGCTAGCGATCGCTGATTCAAACGAAGACTTCAATGATTTACTCGGAGACTGGACTTATCAAGTTGGCGATCGCTTATTTGTCTATGGAGTGGCTGGAGGTGGCTGGGGTCATAATGAAATGCTGTTTGTGTCCAAGCGAAATGGGCAAATCTACTACCAAGGAGATCTGTCAAAAGATTTGTTCCCGAAGTTGCAAGAATACTTCGGTATCAATCCCCTTTCATAGGTAACCTATCTGATTGAATGTACCCGTTCAGTGGGTAACTGGGGAATAAAGGTTTCGGGGGTTTCGATTCGGTGATTTAGTCCTGTTTGCTAAAGTTGCTAGACTGAATAGTGCATCAAACTCCATTCTCCCCAAAAAAAACAAGAAAACTGAGTATGTTCGCACAAATAAATTTAGATCGCTAGGCAGGAGAATTTATCATGTTAAGTAAAATTCAAAAGAATATCCAAAAGGCACAAGAAAACCGTTGCAGTAACAGGCGGAAACGACCACCGTTATACACATTTCCTCCCTACTTTGGCGCGACTTTCTCAACAAGACAATATGATTTTACCGATAGTAGTGGTAACAACAGTAGCGGTCTTATGAGTGATAAAGTGTCAGTGATACTTTTGCCCGGAGCTTTTAATCAACGAGGTAGTGTCCCAGGACAGGATCAACTTGAACCAATTACAATATTCTTACGGATGAAATATCCAGAGTACAATTTTATCAAAGGACATATGTGGAATCAGGAGATTGGTGGTCAAGGAGTAACAGACAATCTTGTCCCCCTAACCAGCGCAGCAAATAGGTCTCACAACTATAACGTAGAAGAACCACTTAAAAATGCTTTACGTGATTTTGTCAATTTTTATAATACCAACAAATCAGACCATCCAGATTATGACAAGGTTTATGGATTTAAGTATGTAGTAGAGATTGAAAATGCGCCTTGGCCGAGCGTTAGAGAACTTATTGTTCCTAACTCTATTCATGTACAATTATTTCCCATAAAATGTAATATTTTTTATGAGATTATAGAGGATTCTATAGAGGATTCTATCATATATAATGCTATTTCTTCAAATACCAAAAATCATATTGAGCGATTGAGCGGCGGTATATGGATTGATCAGGCTGGTAATATGATTGATCGGAATGGTAATGTGATTGATCGGGATGGTAATGTGATTGCTGCTTAATGACAAAGAGCTTGATTGCTCAACTTTTAGCCCGATCTTGTATACAGGTAAGAAATTTCACATTTCGGGTGCATCCGTGCTATTAGATTCCATTCCAGATGTCGCTGACTTACCGAATTAGTCCCACGATGGAGGTATATCGCAGGTTCTCACGAGTGAGTGAATCGCCTCGCTCCGTCTACAGCCACGCCTCATCCGCTCAAACTAACTGCACGAAGACTATCTAGCTTGGGTTCAGTCTTGGAGCCATTCTGCCGCCGATAGTCCATGTTCGAGCCCGGGCAACTTCGCGAATCACAGCTTGAGGTAGAGTCGATCGCTTGAGTGGATCGCTTTCCCCAACTGCCCCCAAGCCCAAAAGTGTTCCGATTGACAATGGAACGGATGGCCCCGTCGCTTGAGGCGATCGCCCGCGATTCTTCAACCCGCAAATTTAACAATCCGTATTTTTAGCCCCCAATTTCAAGCACTATTTTACCAGTTACTGAGCCTGTTTCTAACAGTTCGTGAGCGGCTTGCGCTTCTTCGAGAGGGAAAGTTTTGCTGACGTGAATTTTTAGCAAGTTGCGATCGCACAAACGAGCACACTTCTGCAAAATATGAGCCTGCTGTTCCTGTTCCTCCACCAAACCTTCTAGCATCGGTGTCAACATTAATTCCAGACTAATTCGCAGATTCCGCATTCTCGCTGTTTTCAAATTGCCCAAAGCTGGATCGGGTTCCAAAATTGTTACTAAATCTCCATAAATTTTCACCGCCGGAATAGTTTGGTAAAAAGTTTCTCCCCCGACTGTATCGAAAGCCAAATCAACTCCTTGTCCTTGAGTCCAAGTCAAAACCTCATCGACAACATTGGTGTTTTTGTATAAAATAACTGAATCTGCACCTAGGTGCTTGACAAAATTGGCTTTTTCCTCATAACTAACAGTCGTACAAACCTCTGCCCCCTGCAACTTTGCCAACTGTACCGCGACGTGGCCGACACCGCCGGCACCAGCTTGAATCAGCACCTTTTGACCGGCTTGCAAGCGCCCTCGATCGTACAGCGATTCCCAAGCTGTAATTAAAACTAACGGTGCCGCCGCCGCCTCGGCAAAACTTAAAGCAGCAGGCTTGAGGGCGAGAAAGCGTTCGTCTACAACGGCAAACTCGGCATAAGTCCCGATCGATCCGCCCAAACCGCCATTGCAGAAAAAAACCTCGTCTCCCACTTGGAAACTTTGCACACCAGCACCGATAGCCTCTACGACTCCAGCACCGTCGCACCCCAAAACGTGAGGAGCTTTATCGGGGTAAAAAGTGCCGCGCGATCGCAACTTAGTATCTATCGGATTGATACCCGCCGCTCGCAACCGCACCAAAACTTCAGTTTCTCTTTGTATAGTAGGGGCGGGGATATCTTGCACTTTCAATACGGACGGGCTTCCGGGGGTTTGAAAAACGATCGCTTTCATCATGAGTGTTACACTAGATCAGATAATCCCTAGACTTTATTGTACATTGCTTAGCAAAGCAACAAAAAACTTTTCGTTTATCCCAAAATTTATGAGGGTTGTTGAAAGGCATTACATAGATCGGCAGCATCAGTTTTATAAACAGTTTGATGGCTTATCATTTCTGTTCAAAAATCTCTACGATCGTGGTAAATATTTATGAGGACACACTTTTTCACTTCGGGTTCTAAAGTTGGTGGCACTAAAATTATCAGACAGTTATTTGCCATCTTCAAACCTAGAGACTTCTCTCAATCATTCCCTGCTAATATTAGTAGCAAGCAAGTTTTCAAACAAGTTGTTCACGATTGGGAGTATTGCCAAAAGTCAAGAATAGCGTATGACCGAGATATACCTAAATTTTCATTTCTCCCCAGCATCCCCCAATACAAACATAGAATCTGTACAGGTAACTTGTTCAGTTCTGATAACCAATCCATAAAAAAAAGGGGGAGCGACTCCAATAAGGGACTACTTCATTTCTCTCCAAGTGACATAATAATTTCTACAAAGTCCCAAGATGTCATAAAGGTAAGAATAGTTCCTGCAACAGCGCTCTACTTTGTTGAGGCTGCCCATCAAAAGCTTGTAACGTTGGTGAATTTAAATTGCCACCTTAGAGCAAGTATAGATTTAGGGATAGATCGCCTCGTAGCTGTGGCATCCAATAAGCCAACATTTATTCCAACTATTTATGATTCTCAAAAAAATCTCACATCAATCAATCAATGTTTCAATCAGCGCCAAGCATTTTTACTGTCAAAGATTGAGCAGGGAAAATCTACCAGGCGCCAAATTCAGCAAATCACCTTTAAACGAAATAAACGATTAGAAAACTACCAAGATAAAACCAGCATTTTGATTATCAAGCGGTTGGTGGCTCGGAAAATAATTCAGTTCATTATTGACACAAATGTGAGAAATAAACACAATATAAAATTACAAAAAAAGCATCAAATTTTGGGTGTAATTCCTCATACCGAAATCGTAAAGTTTATTATTTACAAAACTGAGCTAGTCGGTATCAACATAATAGTTACACAAGCATATTATACAAATAAGTGCAGATTAGGGGATTTAGAGCCTGTCGGTAAGCAAGACTCTTATCAGGGTAAGATCGATAAACGCGGGTGGTTTCGGTCTTGGAATGAAAGTCGGATTAATGCTGATGTGAATGCAGCGTTAATTATGATTAGAAAAGTAAACGTAAACTCACCCCCTTAGAGGAGTGCCACAATCGTATATATGTGTTTACAATTTCACCTGTACGGTTTCAGCCTGTACGAAAAAAAATACAAAAAGTTCGGTAATGTCAAGTATTGCCAGGTTTTTTGTGAACTGTTAACTCTCTTGTCGCTTTCAGGGCGATCTGACCTTGTATTCGTTACCCATCCGTGACGATACTTAGTTATTTTTAAATAGATTGGCTTCAGATAACTACAATAATTGTCGAGCGGTGCTAATCGATGTTCGATCGAGATTTATTTTTTTACTTTGAGATTCTTGCATATCTTCTGGGATTATTGACGACTTTAGCCGTGGTGTCCGCGATTTATCTTAAGTGGCAGCCAATGCCCCCTCGTCTGCCGCCGGCCGAAGAGCAACGGCAGTTGCCACAATTAAACGATGATTTATCTGCCGGATTGAAAATTCGGAAAAACTTTGTGATTTTTCCCAACTCAAATCGGTTGCCGGCAACTGACAGCTTCTTGGGTAAAGTTTTAGGTATGGGTCGCGCTGTATTCTTGGCTAAGCAACAGCGCCTAAGTGTGAATTATTCGCCTATTCTGGGGCCTGGAAATAGCAAAACGCTAAGTCTGAGCATTGCGGGTTCGATGGGGCAAAATCCCGATCGCCCGAATGCCGAGAATCCTCCCAAAGTTACTGCTTCCGCGCAATTAGAGGAAGATTTACTGGGCGAAATCCTAGCAGGTACTGATTCGCCGGGGGGAGCAGAATTCTTTGATGCCTTAGTTTGCCACTTAGCCTCAGCACTCGGAGTTCGCACCGCCGTCGCTGCCAAATCGATTAAGTCGAAGGCACGCACCGATGCTGGTGCTGATAGATTGCAAGTTATCAGTTTTTGGAGCGACGGACAGCAGCCAAACTTTGAGTGCGACACCGCCAATACTCCCGAAGCGCGGGTGCTGGAGGGGGGAATGTATTCCTGTCCAGACAACCTCTGGGAAACCTTTCCAGAAGACCGCAGACCGGTAGTTACAGGTGCGCGCAGTTTTCTGGGAGTTTTGCTGAAAAACTCTTACGGCGAACCTTTAGGCATTATTTGTATTTTCCACGATCGACCTTTGGTGGAAGCACATCTTGCCAAATTCCGATTAATTCTCAGCATCTTTGCGGGACGGGCAGCCGCCGAATTAGAGCGGCAGCGCCTAGAAGCAGCACTGTCCACTGTAGAAGCGAAATACTGCGCCCTGGTAGAACAAATGCCGGCTGTCACCTACATTTCTCCCCTCAACCGCAAGGCGGCAAAACTTTACATCAGCCCGCAAATCGAGACTTTTCTAGGTTATTCTGTAGCTGAATGGAGAGCCGATCCCGACCTGTGGCTGAAACTCGTTCACCCAGAAGACCGTGACCGCGTGTTAGTGGAAAACGCCACACAGAAATTCAGCGATGGAGAAGATATCTTCTGCGAGGGGTCGCTGGTTTCAGAATACCGCGCGATCGCCCGCAACGGCCGAGTCGTCTGGTTCCGGGATCAAGCGACCGCAGTTCGCGATGAAGCAAGCAAGTCTGTTATCCTTCAAGGCGCAATGTTTGACATCACCGAGACTAAAGTAGCTGCCAGCGCGCTGCTAGAAAGCGAATACCGCTATTACACCTTGGCAAAAATACTGCCGGTCGGGATTTTCCGCGCCGACGCTGCTGGAGATTGCTTGTACGTCAATGAGCGATTTTTGGAGATGGCGGGACTGACTGCGCCCAAGGCACTAGGCGAAGGTTGGGCCCAAAGTTTGCATCCCGAAGACCGCGATCGTGTTTTGAGCCAGTGGTATCGCGCTGTAACAGACAAGTTGCCCTGTAAGTTAGAGTACCGCTTTTGCAACGGTGACTTCACAACCTGGGTATTTTGGCAAGCAGTGCCAGAAATGACCCAAGGCGGGGAAGTTCTAGGCTATCTCGGCACGTTGACCGATATCACCGATCGCAAGCAGGCAGAATTCGCGCTGCAACAGGCGGAAGAGAAATACCGCAGTATCTTTGAAAATGCGATCGAAGGCATTTTCCAGACAACGACCGACGGACGCTACCTCAGCGCTAACCCTGCTTTGGCGAGAATTTACGGCTACGAGTCGGCCGCCGAATTGATCGCGAATATCCAAGACATAGACCGCCAACTTTACCTCGATCCCATCCGCCGCGTCGAGTTTTTGCGCGCGATCGAAAAACAGGGTTTTGTGTCTGAGTTCGAGTCCCAAGTTTACCGCGCTGACGGCACTACTATCTGGGTTTCCGAGAACGGCCGCGCAGTTCGCGATCCTGACGGAAATTTACTTTACTACGAAGGCACTGTCGAAGATATTACCCTCCGCAAAATAGCAGAAGATAAGTTAGTACACGATGCTTTGCACGATATGCTAACCGGTTTGCCCAACCGATCTTTATTTATGGATCGCTTGGGGCACGCGATCGATCTTTCAAAACGCCGCCCCGAGATTTTGTTTGCGGTGCTGTTTATCGATCTCGATCGCTTTAAGGTTGTTAACGACAGTTTGGGGCATTTAGTGGGCGATCGGTTGCTGATCGCGATCGCGCAGCGCCTGGGAATCTGTTTGCGCGCTGGAGATACCGTTGCCCGTCTCGGCGGCGACGAATTCGCTATTTTGCTGGAAAATATCAAAAGCACCGAGGATGCGATCCAGATTGCCGAACGAGTGCAAGCGGAACTGGCAGAGCCTTTTTACCTTAACGAATATCAAGTTTTTACCAGTGCTAGCATTGGGATTGTTTGTTCTGGTTTTCCTCCGTATCAAAGGGAAACCAGCAAACTGTCGAGCCCCGAAAATCTCGGAAATATCGATCGGGAAAGTTCTTTGTCTTGCTTATCTTCTGACTCTCCTGTTCCCAATGCCCCGTTGTCCATATTGTACGATCGGCCTGAAGAACTGCTCCGAGATGCAGATGCTGCCATGTATCATGCTAAGGGATTGGGCAAAGCTCGCCACGAAGTTTTTGACTTAAGTATGCACACTCGCGCCGTCGCCCTTTTGCAACTGGAAAACGACCTGCGACGCGCTTTAGACTCCCAGGAATTTCAGCTTTACTATCAGCCTATCGTCTCTCTAGTTACTGGTAGAATCAGCGGTTTTGAAGCGCTGATCCGGTGGTATCACCCGCAGCGGGGTGTCGTATCTCCTGGCGAGTTTATTTTAGTAGCTGAAGAAACTAGATTGATTATACCTATGGGCTGGTGGATGATGCGATCGGCTTGCCGTCAGATCCACGAGTGGCACCAAAAATTCCCAGCAAATCCGCCGTTGACTGTCAGCGTCAACCTTTCTAACCAACAATTTAAACAACCGGATTTAATCGATCGCATTCGTGAAATTTTACAAGAAACTCAGCTTGACCCCCGCACTTTAAAGGTAGAAATTACTGAAGGCGTCATCATGGAGAATGCCGAATCAGCAGTCGCTATCCTCGCGGAATTAAAAAATTTAGAAATTCAATTATATATTGACGATTTCGGCACTGGCTATTCTTCTTTGAGCCGCCTGCACACTTTTCCAACTGATGCTTTAAAAATCGATCGAGCTTTTGTCAGTCGCATGACTGAAGATGAAGGCAACGAAGCGATTGTACAGACTATTTTAATTTTAGCCAGTCATTTAGGCATGGATGTAATTGCTGAAGGCATCGAAACCATCGAACAGCTTAATTTACTCCGAGCGCTGCAATGCGAATACGGACAAGGATACTTTTTCTCAAAGCCGATAGACAGCATTGCAGCCACACTTTTGATAGAAAGTCAACCCAAATGGTAATGAGTCAGGAGTCATTAGTCATTAGTCATTAGTCATCAGTCATTGGTAATTGATAATTGGCAATAAGAAGTCGAAAGTTAAAAGTTAAAACATTCTTTCTGACTAATGACTAACAGGGCTGTTTCATTCGACCTAGGGGCCGTGCTACCCCTACTCCCCGTGCCGGCCCTCTTGGTCTGATCAGCCGATCGAATCGTCTAGGTCGGGGGTAGGCACGGGGGCACTACCCCTACAAAATTCATGTTTTTGGTGAGAATGAAACAGCCCTGATGACTAATGACTAATGACTAATGACTAATGACTCCTGACTCCTGACTTAAACTTTCGCTTCCAAAGACTTGAGAAACTCAGTATTTACCCCCGACTCCCGCGTCAGGGCAATTTTCCCAGTACGAGCAATTTCCTTAATCCCAAATCTATTCAGAACCTGGACGATCGCCACCATTTTACCGGGATCTCCGACAACTTCCAATGTCAGCGTATCATCACCAATATCCACCACTCGCGCTCTAAAAATTTGAGCTAACTCAATTATCTCCGATCGCGTTCCGCTAACAGCATTAACTTTCAGCAACATCAACTCCCGTTCCACACAGGGAATTTCCGTTATATCCTGAACTTTAAGCACGTTAATCAACTTGTACAGTTGCTTTGTCAACTGCTCGATAATCTGGTCATCTCCGGGTACAACCATCGTAATCCGAGACACTCCCCCTTGTTCCGCCGGGCCAACGGCCAGACTTTCAATATTAAAACCCCGACGGGCAAACAAACCAGCAATTCGAGTGAGGACACCCGCTTCATCTTCAACTAAAACCGAAAGAGTGTGTTTCATTTCTTCAAAAAAGACGCATTTCGTGCAATTCTACTTTCGCCAATTCGCCTTTTAGCAGAAGTGCACGGTCATTGAACCTTCATTAAACAATATGTTTGGCTCAAAATTCTTCAGGTGTTGTCCCTGACGGGGACTGAATTTTTGAGACCAATTGGTCTCAAAATTCCTTCAGAGAAAAAGCCGGTGTTGCAGTGAGGGCATCTGGTGGCGGACTTGTTCTAGTCGATCGGGATTAATTTCCGAATTTTTGAGACCAATTAATCTCAAAATTCCTTCAGAGAAAAAGCCGGTGTTGCAGTGAGGGCATCTGGCGACGGACTTGTTCTAGTCGATCGGGATTAATTTCCGAATTTTTGAGACCAATTGGTCTCAAAATTCCTTCAAAGAAAAACCCGGTGTTGCAGCGACGGCATTTGGCGGCGGACTTGTTCTAGTCGATCGGGATTAATTTCTGCAATCGCCACACCCGGTTCCTCTCCAGCATCCGCCAAAATGGCACCCCAAGGGTCTATAATCATCGCGTGACCGTGTGTTTGACGGCGGCCGTAGTGGTGTCCAGTCTGTGCCGGGGCGATCGTATAACAAGTATTCTCGATCGCCCTAGCTTGCAACAAAACCTTCCAGTGATCCTTGCCAGTGTAAGCGGTAAACGCCGCCGGCACGAACAAAATATCAGCCCCTTTGTATGACAAATGCCTGTACACTTCCGGGAACCGCACGTCATAGCACACCGAAAGTCCCAGCGTCCCCAAATCCGGCGACACATAAACAGGTGGCAAATCTTCACCAGCTTTCACAGTGTTCGATTCCCTGTAAGTAATGCCGTCTGGCACATTCACATCGAACAAATGTACTTTTCTGTACCTTGCCACTTCCGTGCCGTTTGGGTCTACAAGCAAACAAGTATTGTATACCTTCCCCCCCTCCGTCGGCACTGGAAATCCGCCGCCCAGAATCGTTACCTGGAACCGCTGGGCCATAGTTTTGATGAATTTTTCGCTCAGGAGCCCGATCGCCTCTGCTGAAGCAATCTTTTCCTCCTCTTCGCCCATAAACGAGAAATTTTCTGGTAAGGAAACTAACTCCGCACCTTGACGCACTGCCAGGTCGATTAATTCCTCTGCCTGAACCAAATTTTTTTGCAGGTCAGGCAAGCTAGTCATTTGAATTGCTGCGGCGAGATAAGACTTCATCGATTCAAAATATTAGTCAGTAGTCAGTAGTCAGTAGTCATTAGTCAGTAGTCAGTAGTCATTAGTCATTAGTCATTAGTCATTAGTCATTAGTCATTAGTCAATAGTCATTAGTAACTAATTTGATAACTAAATAGTTGATATCCGTGGATTTTTCCCATTTAGGGGCTGGCTTTGCACCAACTAATCTGGTTTGAGAGTTTTGATATTTGAGCTTTAAATTAACCTGTAACTCATCACTCAAAACTCAAAACTCTCAACTTTTTCCTCCTAGGTTTTGCAACCTAATTTCCCTCAAATCTTAAGGCATCGGATGGAAAAGCAGGTCGGGGAAAAAGCGGTTAAATTCAATTAAAGCCGCGCCTTGAATAGATAGCCAAAGGATAGCCAATACTGGTGCGGTCGAAAGAAACTTGACAAAGTATTGCATGAATTCTGCTCCTGAAAATTCGAGACAGTGGGTAATTGCCGATCGATAAGCGCGCTAATTGCTAATTTCTAGTTAATTACTTAACTGTTAGCTATTAGCTCTTCTCCATTTCCCAATTTTAGCGGGGGGAAACAGTAATTTCGTCGTCCTTGGCAAACATTTCACCGCTGGTGATTGATGTGAGAGCTGCCAGAGGCCATAAAACGCCGCTCAGCATACATTTGATTGCCAAAGGAACGTCGATAATAATCTCTTTTTCCTCTGGGGTTGCTGATTTTTTGGTAACTTGCAGATAAGAACGGCCTACCCAACCAATCCAACCAGCCATATACAAGAACAGTATGCTAGGAATCAAAAAGTCCCCTGCTTTGCTCAAGTTGCCGTCTACGATTAAGTGCGGGTATCCTTCCGGGCCGCACATAGCTTGAGAATAGCGATCGAATCTTGCTTTCGCAGATGCGGGGTCGCCATTGGTAGAACGTGCATTTTTAGCCAGTTCCTTGAATTCGGGAGAGTCTTTGCACGGCACTAAATTGTAAGCCGAAGCAACTGGAGCAAAACTGATCCAGACACTCAACACTAAAATTGCAGCAAACAATCGTCGCATGGAATTGTTTCCTTTTGTTACAAAACAATAAGTTTTTGTACAAGCATTTCAACTTGCCGATCTGGAATCCAGATTACCGTGTTTGTTGACAGTGTAAAGTATCCACCATTAATGCGGCAAAGCCCAATAGAATGAGGGATTCCCGTTTTCATAGGTCAATGCTGAGCTAGCAATACCGCGAGGATATTCCTTCATTGCATCCGATGATGGCCTTAGCTGTCGATCGGGCAAAAATCCCTTAACAATAACCTGAGTACAGGTTGAGCGGGGGACTTGCGCCGAATTAGTTAAGCTAGCAATAACTAACCTATCAAATAAAATTAGCAGTTAATGGCAACCATTTTCGCAATCGAAACAAGTTGTGACGAAACAGCAGCAGCAATTGTTAAGAATCGTCAAGTTTGCAGCAATGTTGTAGCATCACAAATTAAAATCCACGAGCAGTATGGCGGGGTAGTGCCGGAAGTGGCTTCGCGGAGTCACCTAGAAATGCTCAATCAGGTAATTGCCCAGTGTCTCGGTGAAGCAAACGTGAGTTGGTCAGAAATTGACGGCATTGCAGCGACTTGTGCCCCCGGTTTAGTAGGTGCATTGTTAGTCGGGCTGACAGCGGCGAAAAGCTTGGCAATAGTCCATCAAAAACCTTTTTTAGGCGTCCACCACCTCGAAGGACACATCTACGCTTCTTACCTTAC
The DNA here is from genome assembly GCF_036705405.1 of Microcoleus sp. B13-B6. Taxonomy (NCBI): domain Bacteria; kingdom Bacillati; phylum Cyanobacteriota; class Cyanophyceae; order Oscillatoriales; family Microcoleaceae; genus Microcoleus; species Microcoleus sp. B13-B6. The sequence goes on along the minus strand of NZ_JAUBUJ010000002.1, from coordinate 171,892 downwards.
CGAACCCGACTTGCAGCCACCGTTTTTGTGTTTGTTAGTTTCCGGGGGACACACTAGCTTTATTTACGTCAAAGATTGTGGCGTTTATGAAACAGTAGGGCAAACACGCGACGACGCCGCCGGCGAAGCTTTTGATAAAGTCGCGAGACTGTTGCAGCTAGGATATCCCGGCGGGCCGCTGATTGACAAATTGGCCGCCCTTGGCAATCCCCAAGCATACCCTCTACCAGAAGGCAGAATTTCCTTGCCTGGTGGTGGCTATCACCCCTACGACAGCAGTTTTAGCGGGTTGAAAACTGCTGTTTTGCAATTAGTACAGAAACTCAAGAAACAAAATAACAATGTGGGCGAGGAAGGCATCTTGTCTGCCTCTACAATTAATGATATTGCGGCCAGCTTTCAGGAAACTGTAGCTAAGGGTTTAACAAAAAGAGCGATCGACTGCGCGGTAAATTTCGGGCTTACCACTATTGTAGTCGGCGGGGGAGTTGCAGCAAACAGCGGACTCCGAAAACACTTACAAGCAGCAGCAGCAAAACACAACTTGCGGGTATTGTTTCCGCCATTAAAATATTGTACAGACAACGCAGCAATGATTGGCTGTGCGGCGGCAGAACACTTGCAGCGAGGACACACATCGCCGCTGACTTTGGGAGCAAATTCAAGAATGGCCCTCAGCGATATTATGGAACTGTACAAGAGTCATTAGGCATTGGGCATTGGGCATTGGGCATTGGGCATTGGGCATTGGGCATTGGGCATTGGTACTAACTCACAAATAACCAATAACTAATAACAACAGTCAACAGTCAACAGTTAACAGTCAACAGTCAACAGTCAACAGTCAACCAAACGATGAAAATCCGCGACGCAGAAGAAAGCGATTTGCCAGCAATTGTCGAAATATATAACGCAGCAATACCGGGCAGAATTGCCACAGCAGATTTAAAACCAGTCTCAGTCGAAAGCCGCCTCCCGTGGTACAGAGAACACTCCTCCCATTCCTGGCCGATTTGGGTAATGGAATCAGAACAAAATATTGTTGGCTGGCTGAGTTTGCAGATTTTCTACGGACGCGCCGCCTATCAGCATACAGCAGAAGTTAGCATCTACGTCGCACCCGATCGCCAACGCTGCGGAATCGGACAAAAATTATTGCAATCGGCAATTGTGCGGAGTCCAGAATTGAAGCTAAAAACTCTCATAGGAATAATTTTTGCTCACAATCAGCCGAGTGTAAGATTGTTTGAGAAATTTGGCTTTCAGCGCTGGGGATATCTGCCACAAGTTGCCGAACTTGACGGCCTTGAAAGAGATGTCGTAATTCTGGGTTTGCGCTGTCTGTAGGGAAACGGCAATGGCCATTGGTGTCAACTTAAACTGTCAGTCCGCCCAATCCTTCCGTCCGCCCGTCAGTCCGCCAGGGAATGAATTCCCTGTCTAATAGCGAAAGTCCTCTTAAGAGGACTAATGAATCTTAAATTTTTCTTCTGAGTCCTCTTAAGAGGACTTTCGCTTTGAGGCAGGGAATTCATTCCCTGCCGGACTATCGGTTGTACGTTAAGTTGTCACCAATGGGCAATGCCGTGTCCTAATTTGGAGGAAACGGCAATGCCGTTTCCCTACCTCAATCTGCTAAAATTGTAATTTCCTCCAAAGATGCGATCGCCACATCAGCATTTTCCAAATGACTAACCTGGGCCTTTCCCCAACAAATCCCGATACAGCCAGCCGCGCCCGCATTTTTACCCATCTGAATATCGCCCGCTGAATCTCCCACCATCAAAGTTGCTGCGGGATTTACTCCGAGTTTCTCACAAGCTTGCAAAAATAACTTCGGATCTGGTTTATGAACCGTTGAATCAACTCCCATTTCTAACTGAATCCACTCTGCTAATGCGTGGTGTTTCACAAACTTCTGCACAACCTCTGTCGTAGCAGCCGAAAGAATTCCCAGCTTTAAACCCGCTTCCGAAAGATATTTCAGCACTTCCAAACTGCCGACAAATAAAGGAGAAACAGCACTATTTTTAAACATTTCGTCAGCTTCGTCAAAAGCGCGGCGCGCAATAGTTAAAGATTCCAGCCATCCCCTGCCGGTTTCGGCGATGTATCCCGCTGCAACAATCTCATTTTCCCTGCGACTACCGACTGCTAGCAAGCCTGTGGGGTCGATGCTGCCAGGTTCGATGCCGAAAGCCATTTGTAAAGGCTCTCCAACGCCCGGAATTTGAGCGTCTGCGAGGCGCGATCGCTTCATCCCCAACAATCTCAAAAACTCCTGAGAATCCTCTAGAGTGCCGTCTTTGTCAAAGATTACGGCTTGGATATTAGAGAAGGTAATGCCCCGACATTTAATAGTTACCAAGAATCTGAACTCCGTAATATTTATATCAGGACACAACAATGTTGTGTCCCTACAATATCATGTGCGATCGATTAACCATAATACAATACGCTTGGGTTAGTGTGAAAAAAACCGATCGTGCGTAGGTTGGGCCCGTGAAACGGAGGGTGCGCTACGCTTGGAGCCCACCTACAGAAGAGTATTGAACCATAATATGGCGGCCGGGGCGGGTTTTTGAGATTGTCAATTATTGGCAGGTATTGTTGGTGAACCCGCCCCTACGAAAATCGCGCTTGATGACCGGAGATCATATCAGTGGCCGAGGCGGGTTTTTGAGATTGTCAATTATTGGCAGGTATTGTTGGTGAACCCTTCGACTACACTCAGGGCATCGCCCGCCCCTCAAAGAATCACGATCAATTGACATGATTTCTGTAGGGGCGGGTTCACCCTGATCTTCAACACAAATCCCAAATTCAATAAACCCGCCCCGGCCGGATATTACGATCGATCGACCGGACATGATATCATACAAAATATTTAAAATCGTCCTACTAAATTAGCCACCATTAATCCTAGTACAACCGGCTCGATCGGCTTAACCATATGCCTTTGAAAACCAGCTTCGATCGCCCTTTCGCGTTCTTTATCGCCCGCATAGGCAGTCAGCGCCGCGGCTGGGATTTCTCCTCCGGCTTCGGCAGCAAGAGCTCGCACTTCTCGAATTAAGAAAAACCCATCTTCCTCTGGCATTCCGAGATCGGAGATTAGCACGTCATATCTGCCGGGATTTTCAGTCAAAGCAGCGATCGCACTTCTGGCAGATGCAACTGCCAAAACCTCCGCCCCATAGCCTTCAAGCACAAATTGTAAGAACTCGTGCGTATCGATATCATCGTCTACGGCTAAGATGTGCAAGCCTTTTAGAGAGGGGACGCGATCGCTAGAGGCGTTTAAAGGCCCTACCAAAGCACTTGACTTTAAATCGATCGCCGATGTCAACTCTTGAGGCAGCGATCGCAACGGCAATCTCACAGTCATTGTAGTTCCTTGTTCCTCACCCGGACTTTCGGCTTGCACCGTTCCCCCGTGCAATTCAACCAGGTGACGCACGATCGATAAACCCAATCCCAGCCCTTGATTCCCTTTAAAGCTGCTGGAATCGGCTTGATGGAAACGATCGAAAATATACGGCAAAAATTGTGCCTCAATGCCTTTTCCCGTATCGCTGACTTGAAGTTGAGCATGATCCTCGATCGTCGATAGCATGATTTCCACTCGTCCCCCCGCCGGAGTAAACTTAATCGCATTCGACAGAAGATTCCACACAACTTGCTGCAAGCGATTGATATCCCCTAAAACAGTCGTAGAAATCAACTCCGAAACAATTTGAATGTTTTTTGCTTCGGCTGATAATTCAACCCCCTCCAGCGCAGCTTGCACCACTAACCGCAGATCGATCGGACAAATGCACAGTTGAAGCTTGCCAGTCGTAATCCGGGAAATATCCTGGATATCTTCGATTAACTGAGATTGCGCCATCGCGCTGCGCTCGATCACCTCTAAAGCCTTACTAACGTCTGCTTCCTTCAGTTTCCCGGAACGCAGAATTTTTGCCCAGCCCAGGATCGGAGTCAGGGGATTGCGTAATTCGTGGGAGAGATCCGCCAGAAATTCATCTTTACTACGGTTGGCTGTTTCTGCCTCGTGGCGGGCAAACTGTTCTTGCAATAATAACTGCGATCGTACAGTCTCAAACTGCTTGCGCTCCGTGATATCCTCGATCGACAACAGAATCATTAAAGCTCGATCTTCTGGTTCAAGTTTACAAGCATTCAGCAACATGGTTTTGGGCCCGATATTATCAAACAGGTGAGTCCACTCATAATTTTGAAGCTGAACATCACTAACCAGAATATCTTCCAGAATCCATCGCACTTGGGGGATATTCCACTGCCCGTTGCCTAGCTCAAACAGCGAAGATGTTGCTGCTTCTGACGGTGAAACCTGAAACATTTCATAGAACGAGCGATTTGCTTTATTCACTCGGAAATCAGCATCTAGGACGACTAAAGGCGTTTGCACAGTTTCCACAATGGTTTCAGCATAATTTCGGGCATCCTGCAAGGTTTTGGCACTGCGTTTAAGAGCATCAATATCGAGCAAAACCATCACCACACCGTCAATCTGGTTTTCCGTTGTCCGGTAAGGACGAATGCGGAGGTTGTACCAATATCCCGATAAAGTTTGAACTTCTTGTTCTTTCGTCTGGAGAGTATCAATCACCTCCAAAATCATCTGTTCCAAGTCAGGAAGGTTCAGAGTTGAGCGGATGTCGCTGAAATGTCGTCCAACATCTGTGGGAATCACACTAAAAATTTGCTGTGTCGCTGGCGTAAAGCGTCGAATCTGTAAATCGTTTGTCAGCATTAAGATAGGGATATTGATATTGGAAAGCAAATTTATCAGATCGTTATTGACCAGGCTTTGTTCAATATTCCGGCTGCGAAGTTCGTCGTTAGTGGTAGTGAGTGCCTCGTTAGTGGCTTGAATCTCTTCTTTGGCAGTTTCTAACTCCTCATTGGTGCTTTGCAACTCCTCGTTGCTCGATAGGATTTCTTCGTTCGCAACTTTGAGGTCTTGGTGGAGACCTTCCTGATCCTGGACCACAGCTTGCAGTTGGGCTTGAGCCACAGCTTTTTCTTGGTTAGCGGCTGCAAGTTGCTGCTTCAGCAGCTCAATTTCACAATATAGATCAGCTTGATCTAAGCTTTCCGAAGTAAGGGTGCTGAGGTTAAGCACACTGGGTGAAACTTCTTCAAATAGCACCAAAAAGTAGCGTCCTTCGACGGCCTGTGGCCGGAAGGGAATCACCTCAAAATTGACGATACTCGATCGTCCGGCTGATTCAAGCAATACCCTTTCTTTCCTAATCGTTACGTTCTGCGTTTCTGCCTCATAAATCGCGGTGCGAAGCTCAACCACCAAGCCTGCCCTTGCCATTGCCAGCAAGTTTAAGTTGGGCGTTCCGGCTACCACTCTCAAGTAAGGATCGGTGTCTCCCCGCACTTGCAGGATTTTCATCTGCTCGTTGACTACCACACTGGGTGGGGCATATCGATTTAAAATCAGTTGGTCAGTTTGTTGTTGTAAATCAAAGCTATTCCTAAACTTGTCCTTCTCTTGCTGCCGTTCACGTGCTTTAGCGATGGGATAGGAACTCGGCGTAAACGAAAGATTGGGACGAGTCGCAGTCAACTTTTTGGCATAAATTTTATACTTTTTATCCAATGAAGTAAACAAGTAGGAAAAATCTCCGGTACTCTCAGCAGTGCCTAACAAGAGAAAGCCCGTTGGGTTGAGACTGTAATGGAAAATCGGCATCACTTTTGTTTGCAATGACTCTCCAAAGTAGATCAGCACATTGCGACAGCTAACTAAATCGATATTGGAAAAAGGCGGGTCGCTGCCTAAGTCTTGTCGGGCAAATACACAAAGTTCACGGACTGCCTTGCTGATTTTATAGCTACCTCTTGCTTCGGGAATAAAGAAGCGAGTACGGCGCTCTGGTGAAACCTCTACCATCTGGTTTTCTGAGTAGACGCCAGACCTCGCTTTATCGATCGCCTGTTCGCCAATGTCCGTGGCAAAAATCTGAATCGGTGGCTGGATAGCTCGATCGCCCAAAAACTCTAACAAGCAAATCGCGATCGAATAAACTTCTTCACCTGTCGAACATCCCGCCACCCAGATCCGAATCGGAGCTTCTACCGATTTATTTTTGGTAATCGTGGGGAAAACCACGTCTTTTAACTTTTCAAAGGCTTCGGGATCGCGGAAGAAACTGGTAACGTGGATCAGGATTTCTTCATACAGGGCTGTGACTTCAGCCGAATTGTGTCGAAGATTTTGGGCGTAATCATTCCAGCTTTCGAGCTTGTACAACAGCATCCGTCGCTGGATGCGTCGAGCGATCGAGGTGGGTTTGTACTGGCTAAAATCAATGCTTGTGCTCGATTTCAGCACTGCAAAAATAGTTGCCAGGGCATCTCCCTGTTCGGGCGATTCCTCAACTTTTGTCAGGGGAAGCGGGCTAGTCAGAAACGGACTGCGACTATAGTTTGCCAGTTCCTCGGCAATTTTTTCCGGGGACATAATGAAATCAACATTGCCTGTCGCAACAGCGGTATTCGGCATACTCTCGACTTTTGCTGTGTCTTCACATTGAGCAAAAGTAATGCCTCCGGCTGCTTTGATTGCCTTGAGCCCGAGTGAACCGTCTCCGTCTCCCCCGGATAAAACTACGGCGATTGCTTTGTGCCCGCGATCGATCGCCAATGAGCTAAAAAACGCATCTCCCGGCAGATATTTGCCATAAATCTTCTCGCGCGGTGATAGTTGCAGCGTGCCTTTACATAGCACCATCTTGGTGTTGGGCGGAATAACGTAGACTTGATTGGGTTCTACAGCTACGCCGTCTTTTACCTCATTAACAGGCATTTGCGTCGTTCTCGCGAGAATCTCGCTCAGCAGACTTTTGTGATCGGGATGTAAATGCTGAATCAGCACAAACGCCATACCCGTATCGGCTGGTAAATTGCTCAGTAACCCCATGAATGCTGCCAAACCTCCTGCTGAGGCGGCAATCCCAACAATGGGAAACGGGGCATCGGTTTCGGCTAATTGTTCGGAATCGAGGGCGACTGGTGCGATCGATTCGGGTGTATTTTCTGGAGGTAATTGAGGAGAAGTCATGATGTGAAGTCCTTGACTTCAGTTATTTAGGAGCCAACATATTGGTAAGCGTGTGGCTGGTTAATTTAGACTATTTTTATCAGAGCTTAGGTTATCACCAGAAGGCTGGTAGCTTAAGGATGAGATGTGGCTTTTAAGTAGGGAAACTCCAACAGCCTTTCGTCGTGTCAACTTAAGCTGTCAGTCCAGCAAATCCTCACGCCCACCCTCCAGTCCGCCAGGGAATGAATTCCCTGTCTAATAGCTAAAGTCCTCTTAAGAGGACTAATGAGTTCTTCAGTCCTCTTAAGAGGACTTTAGCTTTGAGGCAGGGGTTTCAACCCTTGCCGGACTGTCGGACTGTCGGACTATTGGTTCTACCTGGTTGTTGACACGACGAAAGGCTCTTGGAGTGTCCCTACCCGTTATCTGTTGGAGTGTCCCTACCCGTTATCTGTTGGGGCGATCGCAACAATAGGCTGGCAATAACCAAGTAGTATATCAGCGTTTGTACCTAGCTTTTTTCAGCGACAAGTGTAGGAGACAGCGGGATTACTGATTCTGTATTAATTCTAGCAGTATAAGCGACTTGTGCGCCTTGTATTCCTTTTAAATCTTCTACTCGTTTTTGAATTTCGGAAACTCCAGCAGCTTTTAATGCTGTTAAAAATGCTTCGTCGCTGTAAACATCTTCGGAAAAGGAAACTTCGTCACTTTTAGAAAGATTTTGAATGCGGGCGGCTTTGTTGACTGTAGAGCCAAAATAGTCGATCGAATTATTAAGATTTACCAGCAAAGCCGTACCTCGGTGAATGCCAATTCTGACTTGAATCCACTCTTGTTGTTGGCGAGTTGAGTTATACTCTCTCAAACAACCTACAGCATCAGCGACAGCCATAATTGCTTGTTCGTTGCTGATAAAGGAAGCCATGACCGCATCGCCGATGGTTTTAATAACTTTACCGCCAAATTTCTCGATCGACTCAAAGAAAATTTCAAAATGATCGCGAACAATATTGTAAGCTTTAGTATCTCCCAGTGTTTCGTACATTCTGGTAGAACCGGTAATATCAGTAAACATAATAGTAATTGCCCGAATCTTGACTCGCTCTCTTTCCGATATTACTTGATTGCCGAACAAACGCTTATAATCCGGGTGATGAAGCAGTTGCATTCCTGACAGCCGCAGGGGCAGTTGTTCTACTGTCAATTCATCGGGCAATTCATCTGAATGCAAAATCAGCCCGGACAAATTGTGTTCGGTATTAGTTAATTCTAACTTAACTTTCCCCGGACGCACGGCCAGCTCTTTTTTGTCAAAATCTGGGCCGGCCAACTGCTTGAGTTTAATTTCTTGTATGGCTTCTGTTTCTGGGCCTTCAACCTTTAAAATCCCTTTAGCTAAAGTCAGGGGACAGCAGTAGCGGTATCGACCTTCTTCTAAGCTAACAGTCTCTGATTCGGTGCAGTATAAAGGCGTTACCAGTTGCAGTTTGCTCTGGAGTACGGGAGGGGGAGCACAGACGGGCCGCAGTTGCGGGTCTTCGATTTCTTTGTTTAGGGAAAAAGTAACTTCGACACGATCGAGCAAATCAATTTTAAACTCGCGCTCGCACATCGGGCAAAAAGACATTTCTGATGTGTCTGCCAACTCCTTAAATTCTTCTGTAATCATGTTGCAGTGGGGGCAGTGAATATCCCAGTGCAAGTCGAAGGCGCCGGCTTTCACTCCGTGCAGAAATTCGGAAGTAATTTTTTTAACATTCTTGACTGTATCGCCTGCTACATAGTAAGGATTAATTCTCAATCTCTGCAAAATGTGGGAACCGGTTAACCAGTTTTCAATTTGGTCGATCGTTCCTTTGCTACAATTGGGACGTTTTTTTAGCTGTTCTAATTTTTCTTTTAATAGTTCGATGTTCATAATCCACTTGCCTTTGACCGTCAGGGCAAGAAATTTATAAGAATTTTGTTGTAGAATTTGCTCTTCTTGTTGGTTCTGCCGTGAGAATTCTGATGAGCTTGCACCTGTGCCGATGTCTCTAACCTTTATAAATCTTAACAAATTAGCACGATGAAGGCCATGCCTATTTAGGCAGATTGATCGCGCTGCCAATTTTTTTAATTCAAAGTGCGATCGGTGCATCGGCCTACAGAAAGATATTAAATCTCGGTAATTAAAAATGGGGAATTGGCAATTGAGAATTCTAAACCAATACGCTTGGGTTAAAACTATTTATTCCGGGCGATATCCCCCTAAATCCCCCTGATTGTTGGGGGACGCAAGAGTAAGTTCTTGTCCCCCCCTTGTAGGGGCGGTGCCCCCGTGCCCGCCCGGTTGCGCCAGGGTGATCGAGCTTCACTGAACCGTATTGAACTGTCAACCACCCAGCAGCGACTAATGACTAATAATTAATGACTAACTAAAAAAAAAGAGGGAGTTTTCCCTCTTTTAATCACACTAACTGCGCTGTTATTCTTCCGTCGCAGGAGGGATTTCTTCCTCTACATCTAATACTGCTTCGGGTGCTGCTTCTGGTGCTGCTTCTGGTGCTGCTTCGGGTGCTACTTCCGGCAGATCCTCTTCCATTGCTGAGGGTACATCTTCGAGTATTTCGTCGGAGAGGTCATCATCAGCATCAGTTGAGTCTACAGGAATGTCTATGCCTGCTTTAGCTTGCTTTTGAGCGAGCATTTTCTCGCGGAACTTAGCTGCCATTTCCTCAGCTTTTTCGTATACCAATTCGCGATTTTTGACCATCGCGCCCGGTTCCGGTTCCAACTGCTTGGTGGAGAGAGAAATCCGGCCCCTCTCGGCATCCAAGTCAATGATCATCACTTTCACTTCGTCGTTGACATTGAAGACGCTATGAGGCGTATCGATGTGATCGTGCGAAATTTCCGAGATGTGCAGCAAGCCGCTGACGCCGCCGATGTCGATAAAGGCACCGTAAGGCTTGATACCGCGTACTGTACCGATGACGACTTCCCCGACTTCGAGGCGGTTCATCTTGCGCTCAACTAAGGCGCGACGATGACTCAACACTAGGCGGTTGCGGTCTTCGTCTACCTCTAAGAATTTTAATGGTAATTCTTCGGCGACTAATTCTTCCTTCGGTTTGCGGGTACTTATATGAGAACCGGGAATAAAGCCTCGCAAGCCTTCTATTCTCACGAGTGCGCCGCCGCGGTTGGTGGCAAATACTTGCGATCGTACTGTGGCATCTTCTGCTTGCAGTTGTCGCACTCTTTCCCACGCCCGCATATACTCGATGCGCCGGATGGACAGGGTTAATTGTCCGTCTTCATTTTCATCGGTTAGAATGAAAAATTCTCTGGTTTCGTTAGATTGCAATACCTCTTCAGGGCTTTCGACTCGATTGATCGACATTTCCTGAATGGGAATGTACGCTGCTGTTTTAGCACCGATATCAATCAGAGCGCCCCTCGGTTCTATACTAAAAACTGTACCCGCTACTACATCGCCCGGGCTAAAGTGATAGTCATATTTATCAAGTAGGGCTGCAAAATCTTCGTGAGTAAAGCCGATGTCTTTGACTGTGGTTTTGAGATTGACCATGCGAATAGTTTCCTAGGATTTCTCTCCTTCATGTTTTTCGTTTGTGCCGGCAGATATTAGAGATTTTGGTGAAAAAGCGATTAACTTTTTTCAAAATCTTTTACTAAAGTCAGTTTTTGCTAACTTTTGCCAGGTGCAACTGCACACCAGCGCTTGCCATTACTGTTACTCCATACTCTGTGTTAAAACGTTGAATCTTAACATTCCGAGTCAAGTAGACTATTTTGACACTCTCAGGTATAAATAAACTGAGATTCTTCGTTCAACGAGCCGACTTGCTGGCGACAGGATTACTCCCGTCTAAGTAGAGGTCGGTTTCTCCAGAAGCGTAAATTTCGGTATGCCCTACCGTATTTAATTAGGCACCGATCTTTAGTTAGGTTTTGTTCAAATGCGAGCTTTCCTAAACTGCAACACCGTTAGGTGTGACTACGCACTCAACTAATCCAGTTAAGTTTTTACGTTGTCTAGTTATACTCTATTTTAGACCGATGACGATCATATCACACCCAGCACTGTTACTGAGAAAAAAGAACACTCGCTCGAGTCAGTAACTCAGGGCTTAAGCCACTGAGCTTGTAAGAGAAATCGAACAAGCTGTACTGACCAGCCTAAGCCCTTCGCGGGCTACGTTATTAAGGTCACGACACCCTGGGATGCGAAGCTAGTCCCTCGCTCTGTCGCTGGTAGTTAAACAGTCTTAAAGTCCCTGAGACAGTGCTGCCAGCTTAACAAGCCTTTATAACCTTGGCGAAGCTAACATTACCCCGCAAGGGAAACTGAGGCAACCATACCTCGTCGGAGGGGCAACCATACCCCTCCAACCCCGAAAGGGGATTCAAGGCGATTGAAATCGCCGGGTCGTTTTCCACGAGCGGGCTGAAGCCACTGAGTTTCCCACTTACCGAGTGTTTTTTATGAGAGTCCCTTGAGTCGCTATTCCTCTGGGCCTTCCTCGCGACACGGTTTTCCATCTCAAGCGAATATTTCTCTAAATTAATTTAAGCGAGCTTAGCTGGGAGTAGCGCAGGATGCTGGGCTTTCTCGATCGACTGATTCCGAATCCGGCAAATCTGCGTCAAAATTCGGTCTAGTTTCTGTAACTTCAGCTTCGTTGAGGGGATTCTGAAGGTGATTTAGGGTATCTACAAAATCTCGGATGCCTCGAAATTGCCGATATACGGAGGCAAAACGGACATAAGCGACTTCGCTGAGCGGCCGCAGGTGCAACAGCACCAGTTCCCCTATTTCTGAACTGGCGATTTCTCGGAGCGATCGACCTTGGAGTTGGGCCTCGATTTCTTCGGCGAGAGTTTCGAGATGCCCGGAAGACAAACCGGTTTTTTCGCAGGCCCGAATCAATCCCCGAACTAATTTTGACCTGTCAAAAGATTCGCGCTTGCCGTCCCGCTTGATCACCGTAATCGGCACAAATTCTATGCGTTCGTAAGTTGTGAAGCGGTGCTGGCAGTTCAAACACTCACGCCGCCGACGGATGCTTTGACCTGATTCGGCTGAACGCGATTCTAGAACGCGGCTATTTGTGTGTTGGCAGGAGGAACAGCGCATGATTGCTGATTTTAACAGGCATTGCCAGCAAATTGCCATTCATCTAACCGCTTGGGGTCTGATGAATGGCTGGACTAGAAAAATCACTTAGCACACAGCGGTGAAAGAGTCCCGCACCAAATTAGATCACTATGATGCGGGCTAACCGCAGTCCGGTTCAGGATATTTTGGACTTACCGCAGGCGTATAGCTAATTATTTGCCAATCCGGGGAGGTTCCCGAAATGCGATCGCAAAAAATAGTACGCCTATGGCTAAAGCCAGAATCAAAATGTAAGCAACACTTTCCATGTTAAATTTTCCCTATCTTCCCTTGCCGTATTATTTTATCGTGAACAAACCTGACGGTCAACTGAGTACAGTTAGACCGCAGGCTTCTTTTTCCTTTTTTTCAAAGGCTTTTTATAGTGAGGTAGTTCCACCCCCACTTGCTAATATAGTATCAGAGTATTTCCCGATCATCTTGGGGTTTAAAAGAATAATTGTCGGTTTCGGTACCGAAACCCGACGAGCCTTTCATCCCAAGGAGTAATTCCCAACGGGGTAATTCGCGCAGCGCTCAGATTAATCCCCTCTAAATATACGCCCGGAACTTCCCGGCTGGTAGTTAATTGCTGGTTTTATTCTTAACTAAAAAAACCCGGTTTCTTAAAGAAACCGGGTTTTTGTGTAGCGGGGAAGTTTCCCCCCTACCCAGAGGCTGGCGAAATTTAGAGAGGTTCTTCTCTTCTGGTGGTCACGTCGCCCAGTTTTTGGAACAGGCCCCACTCGACTTGTTCTTCCAGGTCAGCCTCAACTCCAGCAAACACGTCGCGGAAAATAGTCCGAGAACCGTGCCAGATATGGCCGAAGAAGAACAGCAAAGCAAAGCAAACGTGTCCGAATGTGAACCAACCGCGAGTCGAAGTGCGGAACACCCCGTCAGAATTCAAGGTTTCGCGATCGAATTCAAATACTTCACCTTTTTGAGCAGCGCGAGCAAACTTCTTAACATCTAGAGGATTATTAAAGGTTTGACCGTTAAGTTCGCCGCCGTAGAAGCTGACGGTAACTCCGCTTTGTTCAAAGCTGTATTTTGATTCAGCACGGCGGAAGGGGATGTCAGCGCGAACGACCCCATCTTTGTCCGTCAAAATTACTGGGAAGGTTTCAAAGAAGTTGGGGAGGCGGCGAACCGACAATACCCGACCTTCGCTGTCAGTAAATACTGGATGGCCCAGCCAAGATTTAGCAATACCGTCGCCATTGACCATCGCGCCGGCCCGGAACAAACCGCCTTTAGCAGGAGAGTTGCCCACGTAGTCGTAGAAAGCCAATTTTTCGGGAATTTGTTCGTAAGCGGATTGGAAGCTAGCGCCACCGGCCAAGCTAGCTTGAGCTCTGCGATCGATTTCTTGTTGGAAATAGCCACTGTCCCACTGATAGCGAGTCGGGCCAAAAAGTTCGATCGGAGTTGCAGCAGAACCGTACCACATCGTACCGGCAACCACAAAGGCTGCAAAGAACACGGCAGCGATACTGCTAGAAAGTACAGTTTCGATATTCCCCATCCGCAGGGCTTTGTAAAGACGTTCCGGCGGCCGCACTGTCAAGTGGAACAAACCGGCAATTACGCCGACTACGCCCGCTGCAATGTGGTGAGCCACGATGCCGCCCGGATTGAACGGATCGAAGCCTTCAGGGCCCCAAGCAGGCGCCACTGGCTGGACGTGACCGGTCAGGCCGTAGGGGTCGGACACCCACATTCCTGGGCCAAAAAGTCCCGAAAGGTGAAATGCGCCGAAGCCGAAGCAAAGCAAGCCGGAGAGGAACAGGTGAATGCCAAACATTTTTGGCAAGTCGAGGGCCGGTTCACCGGTGCGAGGGTCTCTGAAAAGTTCTAAGTCCCAAAATACCCAGTGCCAAACTGCTGCTAAGAACAGCAGGCCAGAGAGGACGATGTGAGCGACGGCGACGCCTTCAAAGGACCAGAAGCCCGGATCGACGTTACCTTCGCCAGTGATGCTCCAACCGCCCCAAGAACCCGTAACTCCCAAGCGAGTCATGAAGGGCAACACGAACATCCCTTGACGCCACATTGGGTTCAGAACTGGGTCTGTGGGATCAAAAACTGCTAGTTCATAAAGGGCCATTGAGCCGGCCCAACCTGCCACGAGGGCAGTGTGCATTAAGTGTACAGAAATCAATCGGCCTGGGTCATTTAAGACGACTGTGTGTACGCGATACCAGGGTAGTCCCATTGACTGCGGTTCTCCAAGGTGTAAGTGATGATGTCTATTTTTACGGAAAAATCAGATTCTAAATCCCCAGCAGTTACCTGCAGGGTTTAAACTCTGCCTTTTGCCGACTGCCATCTACCTTCAAAGGTGGAGGCATAAAAATGAAAGTTATTTAAAGAAGTGTATCGAGTGTTAGAACCGATTGCAATATGTTGAGCATTACATTAGTTGCGGGTTTCCCATTTCGCAGCGGGCGGCGATCGTCCCGAGGCGTTCGAGGACTTGCTCGGCATCGATCAGTCTGGTGAGCTTAACGTTGCCGATATTTTTGGCGGGATCGGCAGGATCGGGAGAGACGGCAGGTTGGACTTCTACCATGAGTACAGCGTCTTCTACGCGGTAGAGCCACATTTTTTCGTTGCGATCGGAAAGACAGAGGTTGAGCTGTTGGATGTCTGGCTGGCGTCTCCAGGCGGCGTGAGTCCACTCGCCGCCAACGCCCCACACGCGCCCAACTTTCCAGCCGTCGGATAAGAAGAAGTATTTCACTTGTGTACGCTTGTTGAGATTTTTTTGTCTAACATAACGCAAAACTGCAATTGTACGGAATTATTGAACTGCGAAGACGCGAAGGGTGCATATAAATATTGTTATTCGATCGACTATTGCCTATAATATGCTATGTAAGGCATAATTGATCCAAATAACATGGAACATTGAGTTTCACTTTGATTTTTACTCTGAGTTTACCGAATTCCCCACTGATGTCAGATTAGAGCTTTTAGCAAAACTCACACTGTTACAAGAATTTGGCCCAAACCTCAAGCGTCCTCACGTCGATACTCTCAATGGTTCTACCTACACCAATATGAAAGAACTTAGGTTTCAGGCGGCTGATGGAGTTTGGCGAGTCGCTTTTGCCTTTGACCCCCGCAGAGAAGCGATTTTGTTGGTAGCTGGGGACAAATCGGGTAGTAGTGAGAAGCGATTTTACAAGCAAATAATTAAGATAGCAGATAGTAGATTTGCCGACCATTTGAATAAGTTAATGGAGCAAGAAACAGATGACAATTAGCCTGAAGACTATTATGGAAAATTTGCCTCCCGAACAACGAGCAATAGTCGAAAAGCGATCGGTTGAATTAATGGCTGAAGAAATGACATTGCAAGACTTACGAAAAGCAAGGAAATTTACTCAGATTCGCATGGCAGAATTATTAAATATGCGTCAAGAAAATGTCTCGCGACTCGAACGCCGTGCGGATTTGTTGGTATCTACTTTGCAAAGTTATATTGCGGCAATGGGGGGGGAGTTGTCATTTGTCGTAGAATTCAAAGATCGACCCCCCGTAAAAATTACTGGATTAACATCAATGTTTGAAGAAAGCAGCTACACTAATGGAGAGGAAGAGTTTTAATGGAGGAACACCGTTTTTTTAGTGAGAGCGATCGAGTCTTCAAAGTCGTTTGCGGTGTGCAAAATTTTGGATTAGCTGAGAGTATTTAGGCAAGTAGCTTGGGTTAGGTTGGGATCGACGGTGGCGAGGGTTAGTTCGTAATGAACGGCGGTGGCGGCAATGAATCTATCTGCGGGGTCTTGGTGTATTATATCTAGTTGACGGCTCAGAATCGCAATTTCATTGGTGAGGATTGCTTCTTTGGTGTCGAGTTCTTGTAGGCTTTTTTGAATCCATTTTTCTGGTGTGGGTTCTAGGGTTAATCTTCCTTTTTCGGCGAGTAGTAGGGTTTCCCAAATGCTAATGGGACTTAACCAAAGTTCGTTTTCTTCGTTAGCAATCGCCGTTTGTAAAGTGGTTGATAGGCGAGGATTCCCAAGACGATACCAAAGCCAAATGTGGGTATCTAGTAAGAGTTTCATGACAGGACATCCCAAGTTACGATGTTAGAGGTTGGCTCGATGATATCTCCGATAATTTTGCCGCTATCTTTGACAGATCCGAAGGCTGCTCGTTTACTTTTTTGGATGGGGGAGATAATGGCAACAGGCCGATCGTTTTGGGCGATGGTGAGGGGTTCGCCTGTTTGTATGGCTTGGGTGAGTAGGGCTTGGATGGTTTCGGGAAGGTCGGAAAGGGCGATCTGTGTCATGGTGTTAGTAGGGTTGGTGGCAGGTTAGGGGATAGGGACTTGCCGTACATCGATTTTAAGCGGTTCGTAACGGTTAGGGTTGCGGTAATTTTGCCTCTTTGGTCGTTTGCAGTCGATCGCATCATCTTAATCTCGGTTAATATACCTCAATTATGGCATTTTTCTTGGGAAGCTTGGGGGAGGCGATCGCACTTATTTACCTCGATCACTCTTTTCTAAATATCTAGTTCTAACTGCTTCCCTTTAACTTCCATTTGTTTTTCGGCTGATTTCACAACTTCCAAACTCAAGCGAACATCTAGCCGTTTTTTCTGTTCTAACATTTCCTTAATAGTAACAATTTGTATTTTATCTGAACTTTGATTCATATATCTGCTTTGATATATTCCTGCTGATTTGGCAGTTTTAATCATGTCCTTAGTTGGCTCTTTTAAACTGATAAAAATACCCAGGGCTGCTTGTTCCAGGGTAATTGTCCCTTGCAAATCGCGAATGTCTCCTGATTGAACCTTCCCTGACTTGACTTGCACGATAATCTTTTCTGGTTCATCTTTGTCACCTTGAAAGTAAGCAATGCCATCTATTCCCTTGTCGGCACCTTTCTTGGCGTTAATAATTGCCCTATTATTAGTATAGGTAAGCACTGCCCATTTTTCAAATTCTTTGCGAGTGCGATCGTCTTTTTTGTTGGCCAGGGCAACTGCTGCTTCCAGATCTTTAGGAATGCCATTTAACTTAAGTTGCTCAAGTACACCTTTCCCAAAAGAATCCTCAAGGCGTTTGAGAATTAAACTAATACTTTGATAAGTAATGTCAATTCCTATCCATTGACGGTTGAGGCGTTGAGATACAGCGACAGTAGTACCACAACCGCAGTAAGCATCTAAAACTACATCGCCTTCATTGCTACTGACTTTGATAATTCGTTCTAATAATTCTTCTGGTTTTTGTGTAGGATAGCCAAGACGTTCTGGATCGTTAGCATTTAAGATATTCATCAGCCACCAATCTTCAGGGATTTTGCCCAAAGGATGAGGCTTATATACTTTATTAGTTCCTTTATGCTTGCCCCACATTGCATCATCTTTTCTACCAATTCCTTCAGCTTGATATGGTATTCTAATTGCATTTTTATTGAACTCATATTCATTAGTTTTTGAATATCTTAATATGACATCATGCCTTCTCCCAAAGTCTTTTTTAGGAGAACCGCCGCCTCGATAACACCAAATTATCTCGTTCCTGAAATCACCACCCTGGGAACAAAAAATGGTATCTAAAATTAATTTTAAATAATGGCTTGCTGTAGGAACGCAATGCAGATAAAAGCTACCAGTAGGTTTTAAGACTCTATGAATTTCGACTACTCGTAAGGTAATATGGATTAAATATGCCAATAAACTGCCTTTGCTTAAGACCTTGGTTAAACCAGCGATTAAATCAATACTTTGTGATGTAAATTTTCCTTGGTAATTTTCCAAGATTTCAGCTAAACCCTGATTTGCATAATCGTCCCAAGTCCAAGTGTCAATAAAAGCTTGTGCTTGGGCTTGGTCTTCCTTGCCAATGTTATTATAGATTTGGTTGTAGTTGCGTTTTGAGTTAAAAGGCGGGTCAATATAGCACAAATCGATTGAGTCATCCTTGATGTGTCTGCGTAAGACATCAAGATTGTCACCGTAAAATAGTTGATTTTCCATTTTCATTTTCGTTATTTCCTTTAAACGGCAGGCGTAACTGCTGCTTATGTCTGTATTTGACGAGTGATTTTGAATTATACTATATAATGGTATCCAATAAACAAGCTCCCGGATTAATTACTTCCCCGACTCAAGAGGGAATTAATCCTTCAATCTAAAATCTAAAATCTAAAATCTAAAATCGAATGACTGCACAAACATCCGTACAATTCCAAGACAGTTTCGACATCATCGTAGTAGGTGGCGGACACTCCGGCTGCGAAGCCGCCCTCGCCACTTCTCGCCTCGGCTGTCGCACCCTTCTCCTCACCCTCAACCTCGACAAAATTGCGTGGCAACCTTGCAATCCGGCTGTCGGCGGCCCGGCTAAAACCCAACTTACTAACGAAGTTGATGCGTTAGGCGGGGAAATTGGCAAAATGGCCGATCGCACTTATCTACAAAAGCGCATCCTCAACTCTTCACGAGGCCCCGCAGTGTGGGCCCTGCGAGCACAGACAGACAAGCGGGAATACGCCGCTGTAATGAATAATATTGTCGAAAATCAAGAGAATTTGACCATCCGCGAAGCGATGGTAACAGACTTAGTTTTGGGCAAAAACGAAGAAGTAATCGGAGTTGAAACATACTTCGGCGTCGCTTTTGAATGCAAAGCAGTAATTCTGACTACAGGTACTTTTTTAGGTGGCACGATTTGGGTGGGCAATAAGTCGATGCCCGCCGGACGTGCGGGAGAGTTTGCCGCCGTTGGCTTGACGGAAACTCTCAATCGTTTGGGCTTTGAAACAGGCAGATTGAAGACAGGAACTCCGGCAAGAGTTGACAAACGTACTCTCGATTACACTAACCTGGAACCGCAGCCGGGAGATGCAGAGGTTCGCTGGTTTAGTTTCGATCCAGAAGTTTGGATCGAACGGGAACAGATGCCTTGTTATTTAACTCGAACTACGCCGGAAACTCACCAGTTAATTAGAGACAATTTGCACCTTTCTCCAGTCTACGGCGGCTGGGTTGATGCGAAGGGGCCGCGCTATTGTCCGAGTATTGAAGATAAGATTGTGCGGTTTGCGGATAAGGAAAGTCACCAGATTTTTATTGAACCGGAAGGTAGAGATATTCCTGAACTTTATATCCAAGGATTTTCTACTGGTTTACCGGAAAATTTGCAGTTGCAAATGCTGCGGACTCTTCCGGGTTTGGAAAAGTGCGAGATGATGCGCCCTGCTTATGCGGTGGAGTATGATTATTTGCCGGCAACTCAGTGCTTTCCAACGCTGATGACTAAGAAGATCGAAGGGCTGTTTTGCGCGGGTCAAGTGAACGGTACAACTGGATATGAGGAGGCTGCTGCACAGGGGCTCGTGGCGGGGATTAATGCGGCCAGGTTTGCGAAAAATCAGGAGATGATTGTGTTTCCTCGCGAGCAAAGTTATATCGGGACTCTGATAGATGATTTGTGTACGAAGGATTTGCGGGAACCTTACCGAATGTTGACTTCGCGATCGGAATATCGGCTATTATTGCGATCGGACAATGCTGACCAACGCTTGACGCCGCTGGGACGGGAAATTGGTTTGATTGACGATCGCCGCTGGGAGTTATTTGAGCGGAAAAAAGCTAATATTGTGGCAGAGAAGGAACGCTTGTACTCGACGCGGGTGAAAGAACACGAGGAGATTGGCAAGGCAATTTTGGCTGATACTCAACAAGCGATTAAAGGTTCGATTACTCTGGCTGATTTGTTGCGTCGTCCGGGTTTTCATTATGTCGATTTGGAACGGTACAATTTAGGCAATTCTAGTCTGAAGTTGGCTGAGAAAGATGGTGCGGAAATTGATATCAAATATTCGGGCTATCTGCAAAAACAGCAAAATCAAATTGATGAAATTGTCAGACATGAACGCCGACAATTGCCTGCAGATTTGGATTACATGGCAATTACAACTCTCTCGAAAGAATCGCGGGAAAAGTTGGCTAAGGTGAAACCGCTGACGATTGGCCAAGCGGCCAGAATTGGTGGGGTAAATCCCGCTGATGTTAATGCTTTGTTGATTTTTCTGGAAGTGCGAAACCGTCAGCAGCCAGCGGGTGTTGGTAAATAAGCTAAACTATAGCCTTTCTCAGAAAGATGAGGTACTCATGGGCATAGGGCATAGGGCATAGGGCATAGCGCATAGGGCATAGCGCATACCTCACTTTTTTGAGAAGCGCTATAGAGGTGTCTCAAGGTTCCCTTCAATTTTATGAAATCGCAGTATGAAAAAGTGTGACTATTGTGCAACCACTATTTTGTTCGGCGGCTTTCCTATGGATGGATATAGATTCTGGGCCTTGCTGATTCACGGTATTAATCAACTTTTCACTTGATGTTACAAAACTCACCATACTGGGCTTATAAAAATTCCGAAATCTTGAATTTATACCTGTATTCAGCAACACCAAAAATAAGGAAAACTGGCAGAATGTCAACTCTAATTGATGAAATTCTGCCAGTATATTGTAGATATTTATCAATCCTCGAACCCAGTCTGAATTTCGCAAATATTCCGCATAAGAATCAGCGTTCATCGGTGGTTCAAACCTCCCCGAAAGCCCCACCCGTGTTGCCACCCTCAAAGCCTTAAAAGAACAGCGAGATGCCTTGCTATACGCTTATATACGCGCTCATATTATGTCCGGTCGATTACCCCTAATACGGTAGGGGCGGGT
Source organism: Microcoleus sp. B13-B6 (assembly GCF_036705405.1). Lineage (NCBI taxonomy): Bacteria > Bacillati > Cyanobacteriota > Cyanophyceae > Oscillatoriales > Microcoleaceae > Microcoleus > Microcoleus sp. B13-B6. Next base: position 150,926 of record NZ_JAUBUJ010000002.1, on the reverse strand, counting down.
TCACGAAAAATATTTGCCAATAATTGACAATCTCAAAAACCCGCCCTTTTAATCGCTTTTAATCGCGGTAACTCGATCGGACATGATATCACTGCTGGTACTGGGGAATAGGCGGAATGTGGTATTGGGCGATCGCACAATCGGCTAAATAGTCATTCCCCAAGTTCGATAAGGAGAGTGGGAGAGTCGGAGAGAGGGAGAATTAGGAAAATATTCCTTTATTCTCCTGACTACTGACTACTGACTACTGACTACTGACTAATGTGCCCAGAGAATCACGCCAGCTTCATAAGGACTGCTGAGATTATCGTGCTTCGGCAAAACGCGCAACGACAAGCCTTGCAAACCGCTAGAAGTATAAGTAATGTCAGCCGTATAAAGGCTAGCATTGTGAGAATCTTCTCCCAAATACTCCATCACTACGGGTACGCCGCCGATGATATTTCCGTTAGCATCAACCGAACCTTGATAAAGTTCGACTTGCACGTCCGCAGGGGTCAATCCCATCAGATTAATCCGAGATTTAACAGCGATCGACTGATTGACCTTAACTTCCTTATCCTGGGAAATATCAACAGCCTCAATCTTAATATCGTGCCACTTCGCGAGAACGTGCTTCTTCCAGTGAGACAACTCCTTGGCGGGAGCGCAATTATCCGAAGTCATGGTGTGGTAGCGATCGCTCACGGGGAAATATGCCCGCCGCGCGTAATCCTTCACCATCCGAGCAGTATTGAAGAAAGGACAGTTCAAGCGAATTGAATCCTTCATTTTCTCCGTCCAACCGCGGGGAATGCCATCAGCATCCCGGTTATAAAACAGCGGTACAACTTCCTTCTCCATCAAGTCGTACAAAGCATTAGCCTCTACCTCATCCTGATACTTAGTATCTTCGTAAAACTCGCCATGTCCGATCGGCCAACCGGTGCGAACATAATCAGCCTCATCCCACCATCCGTCGAGGATGCTGAGATTCGGCAAACCATTCATCGAAGCTTTCATCCCCGAAGTACCCGAAGCCTCACGGGGGCGGCGCGGCGTATTCAACCACACATCGCAGCCCGATACCATCATCCGAGCGACGTTAATGTCGTAGTTCGGTAAAAACACCATCGAACTCATCGTGTCGTGTTCGCGGATGAAGTGAACGATATCCCGAATCAATTCCTTACCTGGAATATCCATCGGGTGAGCCTTCCCAGCAATCACAAACTGCACCGGGCGGTTTTTGTCCCGCATGATCCGCATAATTCGATCGACATCGCGCAAAAACAGCGTCGCCCGCTTGTAAGTAGCAAAGCGGCGGGCAAACCCGATCGTCAGCACCTTCGGATCGAGAGCCTCCCGCGCGTGTTCGATTTCCGTTTGGGCCGCACCGCGCTCGCGCAAAGTCTTTTGCAGCCACTCCCGCGCGAACACCACCAACTCCGATCGACAGCGTTCGTGATTGCGCCACAGTTCCTCATCAGGAATCGACGACATCCGATCCCAGAGTCGATCGTCCTTGCGAGTCATTTCCCAATCCGGGCCGAGGTATCGATCGTACAACTCCTGAGTAGACTTCGCCACACAACTGCGAGCGTGCACCCCGTTGGTAATCGAAGTAATCGGTACTTCTTCCTGTGGCAAACCCGGCCACAAACCCTGAAACATCGGGCGCGACACCACGCCGTGCAAAGCCGCCACCCCGTTGACAAAACTCGACATTTTAATTGCCAAAATTGCCATATTCAGAGGTGCGGACAAATCGCCAGTATTCTCCCTGCCCAATCCTAAAAACTGATCTTGCGACAAGCCAAACATCTTGGGATACTGACCTAGATAGTGCATCACCATATCCGGCTCGAACAAGTCAAACCCAGCAGGCACCGGCGTGTGAGTCGTAAACATACTGCTCGAAACCACCACCTGTTCCGCTTCTACGAAACTCAGGTGATATTCCTCCATCAGCATCCGAATGCGTTCCAAAGCCATGAAAGCTGCGTGGCCTTCATTCATGTGATAAGCCGTAACTGTCAGCCCCAATGCTTTGAGCATTTTCACGCCGCCGATGCCCAGCATGATTTCTTGGTGCATCCGCAGAGTTTTATCACCGCCATACAGTTGGTCGGTAATATCTTGGTCATAGCGGCTGTTAGGTTCAATATTTGTATCCATCAGGTACAAAGGAACCGTTCCCACTTGTACTCGCCAAATCCGGGCATACACCTTGCGGCCGGGATAGTCCACCTCAATCCGCAATTCCGAACCGTCGGGATTGCGTTCTGGGTGCAGCGGCATATTGTAGAAATCGTTGAGCGGATAGCGTTCTTGCTGCCAGCCGTCGGCGTTGAGATACTGCGAAAAATAACCTTCTTGGTAGAGTAGGCCGACACCGACTAAGGGCAAGCCCAAATCACTAGCTGATTTGAGGTGGTCGCCTGCGAGCACGCCCAAACCGCCTGAATAGATGGGTAGGGCTTTAACTAAGCCGAATTCCATCGAAAAGTAAGCGTAGCATTCTTGTTGCTCGGTGCCGCGCTGTTTGCGATACCAGGCGCGGTTTTTGAGATAATCGTCTAACTGCTGGGCTGCTCGGTTCATTTGGGCAATGAAGCCTTCGTCTTCTGCCATTTCTTGCAGTCGCTCTTGAGATATGGTTCCGAGCATCAGCACCGGGTTTTGGTTGCTGGAGTCCCAGAGGTCTCGATCGAGGCGGCGGAAGAGGTCTTTGGTATCGACGTTCCAGTCCCAGTGCAAGTTGTAGGCAAGCTTGCGTAGGGGTTCGAGAATTGTCGGTAGCGAGGGGGAAACGTTAAATGTGCGAATTGGCTGCATAGACAAAGCATTTATGTTGGGGTAGCGATATTTTCCTCTGTCTTTAGGTACAAGTCCGTTATTCTGCACACTATTTTAAGTTTTAAGCTGCGGGGGGCGATCGGCTGTTACCTTAACTGCGGTGGGCCGAGCAAATGCCGATCGCCCGCAAAACAGCTTTTCGCACTTCTGGATGAGATTTCTCAATACCGTTAGACCGAAAAATCCAGTGTCCGCCGCCCGCGTGTTCCAGCAAAATTCTCTTTCCATCGGGCAAAACTATTTGCCACAAGTTTAAAACGGAGGTTTTAACTAGCTTGCACTGAATTTCGCGCAAGTTGGTTTCCATGAGCTTGAGCTGATGCAGTACCTGATTTTGTGCCGCTGATTTCATTGGATTTTCACTCCTGATTTAAGGCTTGTGAGAGAAAGGGGCTTGGTTCTGCAAGTCCAAACCCCAGCAGGTTAAGGGGTGTGCAGGTGTTTCATGTCAAAACACTTGCACTAATGGGAGACACTATTGTTAAGGCGGTTTTAGCAAGCTAAACACCCAATGTCAGGCCCGCCCTGCCGCCTTTTGTTGTGCCTATTTAGAAGCATACTTCTTAATGGCTCGGCTGTCAAGAAGTATGCTTCTAACTTGTGCGATCGTATGTCTAGAAAGAAGCAAACTCAAGATCCAGAAAAGATGCCAGCACTGCAAATACTGAGGGAGGCTGCTGGGCTAACTCAATCTGCGCTAGCAAGGCAAATCCCCGACAAAACCAGAAAAAAGACTTTAAGCCAAAAAGCTATCAGTAACTGGGAAACGGGCAAAGATGAGCCAGAGCTAACAGTTCCTCAGATAAAGGCACTGTGCAGAGCGCTAGGCATTTCAATCGATCAGTTGCCCGACGACTTGGGCCCGCCGAAGCGTTTTAGCAGTGATGATGTTGAGGATGGCCTCGCGCCGGAAAACCAGTCGGATGCCTAGAAAGAAACAAGCTCAAGACCCGAAAGACATACCAGCACTGCACATTTTGCGGGAAGCTGCTGGTTTACCCCAAGCTGCTTTAGCAAAGCAAATCCCCGATAAAACAGGAGCAAAAACTTTAACTCGACAGGCTATTAGCAATTGGGAGCGAGGGCTTGATGTGCCTGAGCTGACAATTCCTCAAGTTAAAGCGCTGTGTCACGCTTTGGGCAAGAATCTTAACGAATTGCCCGACAACTTAGGCCCGCCGAAGCGCTCTAGCAGTGATGATGTTGGGGGTGCAGCGCAGGAAAATAAGTCGGGAGACTAAGATTCGCGGTCAAGAACTATAACTTTCGGGGGCGCACGAAGCACCTGATCCCTGTTGGTGGGTGAGGCGCGCCGATTAACTATTGTCACCAATAGATAAATCTTGAACCGCGCCTCACCCACCCTACAATTGACTGATGACTAATAACTAATGACTAATGACTAATAACTAATGACTAATGACTAATGACTAATTAAGCAATTTTTACTTTTTGCAACTGAGAATTTACCAATAGCTTCCTAGCATCATTGGCTGATAGTGCAGGGCTGAAATAGTGACCCTGAATTTCTTGACAGTGGAGCGATCGCAAACACTCCAACTGCTCTTTAGTTTCTACTCCTTCGGCTACCACGCTCAAGTTCAAATCTCGCCCCAAGGTCGCTACAGCCTTGGCGATCGCCAGTTCGCACGGATCAGTCGTCAATCCGCTGACAAACGACCTGTCTATTTTTAAGATATTCAAGGGAAACTTTTTGAGATAATTTAGAGAACAATAACCCGTGCCGAAATCGTCCAGCGCAATTTGCACGCCCATATTCTGCAACTCCCTGAGAACTTTTGTGGTATAATCCACATCTTGCATGGCTGTAGTCTCGGTAATTTCTAACTCTAAATACTTGGGTGCTAAACCGCTTTTTTCCAAGCATTTCGCTACCATTTCTAATAAATTAAATTGCTGGAACTGCCGAGCCGAAACGTTGACTGCTACCCGCAAATCAGGCTGCAAAGTATCCTGCCAAGCTTTATTTTGAGTGCAGGCTGTTTGCAGCACCCATTCCCCAATAGGTACAATGAGTCCGTTCTCTTCGGCGATCGGAATAAATGTCGCGGGAGTAACTAAACCTAATTGTGGATGTTGCCAGCGTAGCAGGGCTTCCATACCCTGAATTTCCCAAGTAGTAATATTGACTTTTGGCTGGTAGAAAACCTCAAATTCTCCCTGTTCTAAAGCCTCGTGCAGTCTGTGCTCTATAGTTAGTAAATGGCTGCCGTGGGGATTAATTGTGGAAGTATATAACTGATAGTTATTTCTTCCCATTTCTTTAGCGTAGTACAAGGCAGCATCGGCATTTTTGACTAAAGTTTCGGCATCTTCACCATCATCGGGATAAAGGGCAATGCCGATGCTGCTGCTAACATGAAACGGTTGTCCTTCTAGTTTAAATGGTGGCTTTAAATTGTTGAGTATTCTTTGAGCTGTTTTAACTGCATCTTCTAAGCAATTGATGTCGGGAAGCAGTATGGTAAATTCGTCGCCTCCCCAGCGGGCAACCGTGTCAGTCGATCGCAAAGTGTCGCTGATGCGTCCGGCAAAACCTTCTAACAGGCGATCGCCCGCAGCGTGACCTAGTGTATCATTAATCTTTTTGAACCTGTCCAAGTCTAAAAACATCACAGCTAGCATCTTTTGGGTTTTTTTAGCTTGTTTTAAGGACGCCAGCAGCCTCTCGTTAAAAAGTATCCGGTTCGGTAAACCGGTGAGTTGGTCATAAACAGCTTGATACCGAATAATTTCTTCAGCTTGCTTGCGCTGAGTGATATCCATGATCGTGCCGATCGCCCTTACTGCTTTGCCAGTTTCATTGCGGATGATATAGCCGCGATCGAGCACAAAAACATATCCCCCGTCTGCGCGGTGAAAGCTGTATTCCTCCGACCAACATTGAGCGTCTGAGCTCATTGTTTCGTAGAAGCTTGACATCACTCTTTCCCGTTCTTCGGGATGAATATTTAGCCACCAAGATTCTAATTCTATCGTCTGAGTTTCGTTGAGTTTGTATCCAAAAACTTTTTCAAACTCTGCGCTCAACCAATACTCATTTTTTAACAAATCAAAATCCCATACGGCATCATTTGTCGCCCGCGTCAGCAGGTGAAAGCGTTCTTCGCTTTTGCGTAGTTTTTCTTCGGATTGCACCCGTTCCGTTACATCCCGAAAGCTGAATACTCGACCAGTAATTTTGCCTCCCGTGCGCTGGGGCAACGAGTAGCGCTCGAAGATTCTGCCATCTGTCAACTCGATGAGATCGTAACTTTCTGCTGCAGGGCGATCGGACAATTCTTTAGCACGGTTGAGAAATATTTCCGGGTATTTTAACTGGTTGATTCCAAACCCCAAAATTGGGTTGTTATCTCTCGAATCCACCTGCAAATCCCGCAACTGCCACATTTCGGCAAATTTACGGTTAAAGCTGACAACTTTTCCTCCACTGTCAACCGCCAGAATACCGTCAGCAGTAGATTCAATGGTTGCTTGAAGCAACGAAAGAGATGTTTCTAGTTCTAACTCTGCTAATTTGCGATCGCTGATGTCAAACGCTGTGATTAATATTGAGGCTTTTTTTTCAAATTTTATAATATCTACCGTTGCTTCAATCCAGCGCATTTTTCCAGTTTTCGTGAGTATTATTAATTCATATTTTGAGCCTGCCGTTGAGCGCGCATGGCTGGATTTACCCCATTTTTTAACTATTTCTCGAAAATCTGGATGAATTAAATCGTATAAATCCAACGCTAGCAATTCTTCACGAGTATATCCTGTCAGAGCTTCTGTCTGAGCATTGACATAGCGCAACTGTCTGCGGTTATAGATAAATGCAGCAGCATTAACCGTTTCTATCAGTTGGCGAAACTTTTTTTCACTGCGCCGCAAATTTCTTTCAGCCCGCTTGCTATCAGTAATATCTTGTGCTATATATAACTTGCCGCTGACCTTGCCTTTGCCGTCGCGAATAGTTGAAATAGAAAGCAGTACAATTATTTTTTTTCCATGTTTGGAAAGGTAGAGTTTTTCCACGTTGTGGACTGATCCTTCGGCTGTTAAACTTGCTAACTCTAACTCCTGTGCAGGTGATTCACTTTTCTTAAAAAGTCCGGCTATTGGTTTGCCTAACAACTCTTTTTTAGAGTATCCCAAAAGTTGACAGGTAGCTTGGTTTAACGACAGGATATGACCGCCAGGGGTAGTCGCAATTATCGAGACGTTCATTTCCTCGCAAATATCGAGGGCATATTCGGCAGTTTGCTGCAAATCTTGGGTCATTTGGGCAATAGTATGCCAGATATCCTGTTCTTTTTTTGGATACAACACTTTTTCTCCTTTTGGTAGCTTGTCATTCTCTGTTTCAGACTTCGGCTTGATTAACCCCATCGTCTTGGATAAGCTATTTACTGTCTTCCCCCTGATCGATAATGAGATTACTAAACAAATACAAACCAGAGAATAACCGATTATTGTTAACCTAATAGTAGGTTCTTTTCTAGGAGTTTCCTGAGATTGTATATAATTGTAAGTAGGTATTTTTACTGGTGCAATTTGGGATAATTTATCCAAAAATAATGTGGCGCTTGCAGAAGTAAGGGGGCGAGATGCCGATCGCAAATAGCTATGTTTCTGATAGCCAATCAAAATCCCTTCTACAGGGCGATTGCCGTTCCCATCTCCTAGGCTTGTCGGTAATATTTTTGGATTAATGCCACATTCCACACCAAAAATAGCAACCGCGAAATATCCCAACATTAATTGAAAAATTATTTTCATTTGCTCTATTTCCTACTCCCAAATATTTTTTGGAGGAACCATAAATCTAAAAAACTTTAGCAGAACTTTCTCGGCCATAGGAAAACCCAGCCACCATTAATTTATGTGGATTTGTAAATTAAATTTTACCAAGCTAATAATTGAGCTTTATAACTAATTATAATTTTAATCTTAATTTAATTTAAAATGTGTCATCAGCCATTGTGCCACAAATTATCCGCCATTCTGCCTAGACACCGGGTGGGAGCGCGCTAAAATTAGATAATTCCCGCAAGGAGGCGATCGGGATTTGTTAGAAAAATAAACAATTAGCTTAAAATCGGTGCAGAGGTCCACTAATTGAACCCATGAGTCAGACCATCCCAGAACTCCAAAAAGAAGTCCGCGCGCTGCAAGCAGAAGTTACCGCCCTGCAAGAGTCGCTGGAAAAACTTGGCGTACAGCGCTCTGAGTGCAGAGTGGCAGTCAGTTTTCCCAAAAATAATACTCCTGAAGCTATTGCCGAGTTCCACCAGCAAACTGCTGCTTTTGGGGAGCAGTGGTTGCAGCAAATCCAGGAAATTGACCGAGAGACTAAAATTACTGAAAAGCAACTGCAACAAAAACAGGCTTTACTGTCCTACAAACAAGCTGAAATAGATAAATTGGCGGCAGGACAGCACTGGCAAGAACTAGAAAACAAAGTTCAAACCGGGGAAAAGCGCTTGCAAACACAAGCTCGCAGAATCAATCAAGCAGCAGCGCAGCTAGAGGCCGAAATCCAAGCTTTAAAAGCACTGTACGACCAACTCAATCCCAGTTATTCCGAGTGGTTTCAACAACCAACTGAAATAGTAAAATTTTCAGCCACAACTATTCCTTACGCTGTTCCCAGCAGCAGCGGGTTGATATTGGAAAATAAGGAGATTGAGTGGGACAGAAAGTAGTTTTATTTTGTTAATTTTGAATGTAAATTAGTGATTAGAATGTCGCCGTCGAATGCTCCAATAAGCAAGACAGATTCGACGGCAACATCCCAAGGCTTTTACCTGCTTTTTCAGATAAAAAGTACAAAACTGCCTCTGGCGCAGCTAATTTTAAGATTTTTGAGTTTCATTTTTTGAAACAGGTTTATTTTTAACTCTGGTGTTAATCTAAAATCTAAAATATAACAGTTCTGGACGCATGAACCGGGTTTTACGAAAAGACTTTGTGGCAGCCATCGCTTCCGCTAAAAAACCCGGTAGATGGGAGTGAGGAGTGCGTAAGCCCTGTCTAAAATTTCCAATAGACTTACTAATGAAACAATTGATTTGGATAGCGCTATTTATTGTGGTTGCGGTGACGGCGGCGGGTTGGGGTTCTCACTCGTGGCAGCGGTTGTCGGCTGTACCAGAAGTTGGACTCGATCGCAATATCCACACTTCCCAAAACCCGTCTCCCTTTCCGCTTCCTGCTGAAAAAAATGCAGTTTATCTGCCCCAAATTGACCAGTCCCGGTTGTGGAAACACGTCGAGACTTTAGCAGGAGAACGCGATGCAGAACGAGCTCGCTCTTTTACTAGAGACTACATTTCTAAACAACTGCAAACATTAGGAATTTCCCAAGAGTTCCAGCCGTTCGATCGCGGAATTAATGTCTTCGCTGAGAGAAAAGGTACTGACTCAAACGCCGGTGCAATTTTAGTCGCAGCACACTACGATACTGTACCAAACTCCCCAGGCGCTGACGACAATGCGACGGGAGTTGCAGTAGTTTTAGAAGTAGCAAGATTGCTGGGTTCTCGCCCCACGCCTCGGACACTGCAAGTAGCATTTTTTGACAGGGAAGAAATCGGACTTTTAGGCAGTTTAGCATTCACCGGTAGCGAGGCGCGGTTAAAAAATTTGCAAGGAGCGATCGTCCTGGATATGGTAGGTTATGCCTGCCGCACGCCCGGATGCCAGCAATATCCCGAAGGATTGACAGCGCAACCTTTTCTAGAAGCATCGGGGGTAACATCTCCCGACAAAGGCGAGTTTATCGCTGTGATTGGGGATGCGGAACATCCGCTGCTATTGAAAAGTTTTGCGGAGTCTGGAAAAGCCGGTTTGCCGCCCGTGGTGGCGCTACCGGTTCCCCTGAAAGGGTTGCTGACTCCCGATGTTTTACGCAGCGACCACGCGCCTTTCTGGTATAAAGGAATTGGTGCTGTGTTGGTGACGGATACTGCAAATTTGCGATCGCCCCACTATCACCAATCTAGCGATACATTAGCAACTATCGATCGAGCTTTTTTCGCCGGTTCTGCTCAAATTGTTGTTAATGCCACGGCTAAATTATTGGAAATTCGGTAATCTACTCGTTACCAGGCTCTGCCTGGTAACGCATATCCGGAGGCTCTGCCTCCAATTTTCCCACGCCAAGCAAGCGAGGCAGAGCCTCTGGACATCGGTTCCTAGGCACAGCCTATGAACCAGCTAAATAACTAATAATTAATAACTAATAACTAATAACTAATAATTAATAACAAATGACTAACAAAGAAAGCCTGCAACGGCATTTATTGCAACTAGACAATCGAGGCTACAAAGCATACAAAGACATTCAAGGTAATTACGACTTTTCTGAATTCACATTAATTATTGATTACGTGCAGGGAGATCCCTTTGCATCTCCCAGTAAATTTAGAGTCAGAGTTCCGCCCAACATTGCTCAAATTCCCCGCGAACTTTTTAACTCTCGCAGTCGAGAAATAGCCTTGCGAGATTACCTAACTCGCCAGTTTGACAAAGCAGCACACAGCATCAGCAGCAAACGCGGCACTGGCAAAAGCGGTATGATTGCAGTGACTCGGTTCGGACAAGAAGTTTTAGAACGAACTTCCGCATTTATCCTTTCCTCAAATACATCCGATATCGGAGATTTAGGAGGAGTTGAACTGCGATTTGCCGTCGGACTTCCAGCGGGAGGGCGCAGTATCTTAGGGCGACAAGCTGCTGAAATGCTGTGCGAAGATATTCCGCAAATTGTCAGCAATTCTCTGAAGTATGCTAACTTAAATGCTGCTGAATGTCGCCGTCATGTTGAAACTGTAGAAGATGCTGACTGGCTGCGGCAGCAGTTAGCTCAAAACGGATTAGTTGCGTTTGTTGCTGACGGTTCTATTTTACCCCGCCGCAGCGGTGTTGACCATCGCCCTTTGTTAAATAATGCTGTGGCTTTTCAATCGCCGCCGTCGTTAAAAGTTGAGTTTAATTGTCCGAATCGCGGTTGGATTTCCGGTATGGGTATTCCCGCTGGTATTACTTTGATTGTTGGGGGCGGTTATCACGGCAAATCCACTTTACTCAAGGCGATTGAGTTGGGAGTTTACAACCGAATTCCGGGAGATGGTCGGGAATTTGTGGTGACAAGTGCGGCCGGGGTTAAAATTAGAGCAGAAGATGGCAGAAGTGTAGCGGGAGTAAATATTTCGCCTTTTATTAACCACTTGCCACAAGGTAGAGATACTGCACAATTTTATACAGAAAATGCGAGCGGTAGCACGTCGCAAGCTGCTAATATTATTGAGGCTTTGGAAGTGGGGAGAAGGAAGTTCGGCAACGGATTATGTAACGGATTTAACGGATGTCAGTCCGATGGAAGTCGGAAGAAGGAAGAAGGAAGAGGGAATGAGGAACAGGAGAGAAGGAAAAAGGAACAGGATTTAGTGCCTGTTTTATTGGTGGATGAGGATACGGCGGCGACGAATTTTATGATTCGCGATCGCCGAATGCAGGAACTCATCGCTAAGGATAAGGAACCGATTACGCCGTTTATTGATAAAGTTAAACAGTTGTATGCAGATTATGGCGTATCGACTATTTTAGTAATGGGCGGAAGTGGCGATTATTTTGATGTGGCGGATACTGTGATTGCAATGGAAAATTTTCAAGCATATAATGTGACGAAAGAAGCTAAAGAAATTGCTAAAAATTACTCGATTAGCCGTGCTGCTGAAGGGGGAGAAAATTTTGGTGAGATTACTCAAAGAGTGCCGATTCCTGCTAGTTTAGATCCGAGTCGCGGACGGCGAGATGTGCGGGTGAAGGTGCGGGATGTTGATGAATTGGCTTTTGGAACTGAGGAGATTGATTTGGGTGCTGTTGAACAAATTGTGGACAGCGGACAGTTAAGGGCGATCGCTGCGGCAATGGTTTATGCTAAGCAGCAATACATGGACGGGAAACGCACTTTGTCGGAAATCATAGATTTGGTGATGGCAGATATTGACGCGCAGGGCATGGATATTTTATCGCCTTTTCCTGAAGGGGATTTTGCCATGTTTCGACGGTTTGAATTAGCTGCAGCAATTAATCGGCTTCGTAGTTTGTCGGTTGTTGCTAAGTAGACTTGCTTAATATAAGTGTATTGTTGTCCTACTTTTGATATGCTGACAAAAGTGAGTGCAAAAACCGCGATTGAAGTATGACAGGCAATATAGGACAACTGACTGCTTTAAGCGATCGACCTTATATAGTATTAAGCAATCAAGGCGAGGTTTTACAGTTAGAGTTAAAACAGCAGCAGCACGTATTGGGGCGCGATGGGACTCGTGCTGATTTAGTCATTCCCGAACCCTGGCGCGCAGTTTCGGGCGTTCACGCTGTTTTGCGCCAAATTGGGGATAATTACTGGATTTACGACGGTGACGGCCAGCGGTCGAGCACTAATGGCTTATTTGTCGATCGCACTCGCATCACTCCCAATGACGGTTATTGTCTGAAAAACGGCACAGAAATTAAAATCGGTCTCGATCCTCAAAATCAAGTTTTGCTGAGTTATTTTAATCCGCTGGCGAATCAGGTTGCTGTCCCTAGCAAGCAGTCAATTCTTCTTAAGAATCGGTCGGTTTTGTTGGGTCGCGATCCAAACGCTTCGCTGCAATTAGATGCGCCGCTTGTTTCTAGACGCCACGCCACAATCGACCAAGACAGTCGCGGTAATTATATTTTGCGAGACTACAGCGTTAACGGGGTTTTTGTTAACGGTCAGCGAGTGACAAATTCTGTACAATTGTCCGAGGGAGATGCTATTCGGATCGGCCCGTTTACTCTAACTTACCGCAGCGGTGAGTTGCAGATGCAAGACTCCGGCCATCAAATTCGTTTGGATGCTGACAGTCTGGTGATTCCGAAGCGTTTGGATAACATCACTTTGGCGATCGAACCCGGGCAGTTTGTGGCTTTAGTCGGCGGTAGCGGCGCTGGCAAATCTACTTTAATGCGGACGCTTTTAGGCATCGAAAAAACTACTAACGGCGCTGTGTTTCTCAACGGCGACAACCTGCGCCAAAACTTCAATATTTACCGCAATCAAATCGGTTACGTGCCTCAAGATGATATTGTACACGCAGATTTGACCGTAGAAGAAGTCTTGAGTTATGCAGCTAAATTGCGCTTACCTCCCGATACAGATGTCAAGCAGGTAGTCGCAAAAACTTTAGAAGATATTGAAATGAATCACCGTCGCAAGGCTTTGGTAAAACAGCTTAGCGGCGGACAGCGAAAGCGGGTCAGCATCGGAGTCGAACTGTTAGCAGACCCGAAACTTTTCTTTTTAGACGAACCGACTTCAGGACTCGATCCGGGTTTGGATAAGAAGATGATGCAACTGCTGCGAAAGTTGGCAAATCAAGGCCGGACGGTGATTCTGGTGACTCACGCGACGGCAAATATCACGATGTGCGATCGTATTGTGTTTATGGGTCGCGGCGGACGCCTTTGTTACTTCGGCCCCCCTAGGGAAGCCCTCGATTTTTTCGATGTCAAAACTGGCGATTTTGCAGACATTTACAACGAATTAGAAACAGGAGAAACCAACGTTCAAAGCTGGGCAGAAAAGTTTAATAAATCTCCCTACTATCAGCGCTATATTGTCAACCACTTCAGCACAGGCAAGGCTAATGCAAAAATACCTTCTGCACCTTCTGCAGCAAAATCTCAATCTTTTGTAAAACAACTCGTTTTGCTCGCGCAGCGCTATTTTCAACTCGTTTCCCGCGACTTAGTTAACTTGAGTTTAGCTCTTTTAACGGCTCCGATCGGCATTAGTTTGCTGCGGCTAGCCGTCAGAGATAAAGACCCGTTAATTGGAGCGCCGGAGGCAACTTTAGCACCTTTGGCGCTCAGAGTTTTATTTGTATTTACCTGTGCGGCGATTTGGGTAGGGCTGGCAACTTCTCTGCAAGAAATTGTCAAAGAATCTGCTATTTATCTGCGCGAACGTTTGGTCAATTTAGGATTGTTTGCTTATTTAGGTTCAAAAATTTTTATACTTTCTGGTTTGGCAGTATTGCAAACACTGTTAATGGTAGGAGTTATTCTGATTGCTTTTAAATCCCCCGAACCTAGTTTTATTTCCTGGCCTGTGGGAGCAAGTATTACCACCTTCCTAACTTTAATGAGCTGCATAAGCCTTGGATTAGTCGTTTCCGCGATTGTTAAAAATAGCTCTCAAGCTAATAGCGCTTTGCCTCTATTATTGCTGCCTCAGATTATTTTTTCGGGAGTTTTGTTTAAGATGGAAGGTGCGGCGAGCACATTTTCTTGGCTGATGTTAAGCCGCTGGTCTGTGGGTGCTTACGGCTCTTTAGTTAATGTGAATGGGATGGTACCCGCACCTACTATATTACCGGATGGGAGTACGCTTCCCCAGCCGTTTGAGCCTACTCCTGTTTACGATCCAACCTGGGAAAATTTGGGTTTAAACTGGGGTATTTTGTGCGTGCATATTTTGGTTTATTTGATGTTGACTCTGTGGTTGCAGAAGCGGAAGGATATTTTATAATTAAAATTACGCCTTTTTAACTCACAGTTCATTATCAAATTAGATCATGGGAGAGATAAATGTTAGTTAAAACCAACGCAGTAGTAGAAATTGCTGCATCGCCTCAAGTAGTTTTTGATTTTGTTACGTCCCTGTCAAATCTGCCCAAAGTCTTTCGCGGATATGGCCCAATTCCAGCAATTATTAAAGCTGAGATGGCAGATGGTGGAGAGATGCGTGAAGGCGGCGTGCGGCGGATAGAAAATTCCGACACTTCGGTGATTGAGGAAGAAATCATTACTTTCAAAAAGCCAGAAAGACAAAGCTACCGACTGGTTAGAGGGTTTAAGTTTCCGATTTCTCTACTCATTGAGTCTGGTGGCGGAGATTGGAATTTCACTGCTACAGCAAAGGGAACTCGGATTGATTGGGAGTTTTATTTTATGCTGACTTCTCCGGTATTCTATCCGCTTGGGTTGTTGCTAGTTCAGGTTTTTATGCAAAAAGCTATGCAGCAGTGTTTAGATAATATTCAAGAATATTTGGCTAACCCAAGCGAATTGATTGTATGAATTATTGGCTGATGAAGTCGGAACCAGATGTTTATAGTATTGCGAATTTGAAGCACGATCGCACTTCCATTTGGGATGGCGTTCGCAACTATCAAGCTCGCAATTTTATGCGAGAAATGAGTCGGGGAGATTTAGTATTTTTTTACCATTCTAATACTAAAATACCGGGAATCGTGGGGTTAGTGCGCGTCGTGGAAGCTGGGATTGCTGATCCGAGTCAGTTCGATATGAATAGCGAATATTACGATCCTAAATCGCCGTTTGATGCTCCTCGCTGGCAAACTGTGAGAGTTGAGTTTGTTGAGGAGTTTGCTAAGTTAATATCTTTGGATGAACTGAAACAAAAGTTTAGCGCTGATGAGATTTTGGTGGTGAGGAAAGGCAATCGGTTATCGGTGATGCCGGTATCTGAAAGTGCTGCTGAGAAGATTTTGAATATGAGAGGAGTTGTGACCATTTAACTTGCATATTTGGGGCGGGCTCTTCGGCCCACCCCACAATACTTAAAGACTTTACAAAAAACCTCGGTAAGGGTCTTGAAATTTGGCTTTTTTTAGGCTATTTTATACTAAGTTGCGGTTGTACTTAGTGATATGATTCGCGAAAATTTTAGTCAGGCAAGCAATCAGGATTTGGGCGGGAAGGATGCCCACTCCACAGGCCTATATCAGTTTTTTGTGGGACAGGCTTCTAGTCTGCCGCTTAAACTCAGAGATGCTCAATTAAAAGTTACTTACAGAAATTTACCTCATTGGGAGTTAGAAGGAGCGGTCTATTTCATCACTTTTAATACTTGGGAAAAGCTGGAATTAACTCCGGATGCGAGGAAAGTTGTCCTCAATGCTTGCCAGTTTTTTGATAGGCAAAGGTATAAAATCTTTTGCTTAGTTGTAATGCCTGATCATGTGCATATGCTAATGCAGCCTTTAGCAAAGTCGGATAATAAATTCTGGTCGCTCAGCAGCATTCTGCACAGTATGAAAAGCTACAGTTCTAAACAAATTCCCAAGGTGATGAAGCATATTGGTACTGTCTGGCAGGATGAGAGACATGACCACATTGTCAGAGATGAACGAGAATTTCAGGTTTTTTGGGAATATATTAGGCAAAATCCTGTCAAAGCTGGTCTTTCACTGACTCCAGAGGAATATCCTTTTTTCTGGCAAATGTATGAAGTTTAGCCTCTGCTGAATTTCTTGTGGGGTGGGCATCTTGCCCGCCCAAGCTTCAGTCACAGGCAAGATGCCTGTGCCACAAGGATTTCACAGGCAAGATGCCTGTGCCACAAGGATTTCACAGGCAAGATGCCTGTGCCACAAGGATTTCACAGGCAAGATGCCTGTGCCACAAGGATTTCACAGGCAAGATGCCTGTGCCACAAGGATTTCACAGGCAAGATGCCTGTGCCACAAGGATTTCACAGGCAAGATGCCTGTGCCACAAGGATTTCACAGGCAAGATGC
>NZ_JAUBUJ010000002.1:87037-134402 GCF_036705405.1 Microcoleus sp. B13-B6 | reverse complement strand
TGTGCCACAAGGATTTCACAGGCAAGATGCCTGTGCCACAAGGATTTCACAGGCAAGATGCCTGTGCCACAAGGATTCTTGTGGGGTGGGCATCTTGCCCGCCCAAACTCTTTGCACAGGCAAGATGCCTGTGCCACAAAAATTCTTGTGGGGTGGGTATCTTGCCCGCCCCAAATATTTGCAATCTCCTAAAGACCGGCCGCACAAACAGCCGCACCAATTAACCCTACATTGGGATTCAAAACAAGACGAACAGGCATCATTTCTAACAGCGAATCCATCCGGCCTTTGTGCGTAAAAGCTCGCATAAAACCCCCTTCTAGCATCAGCGGCAAAATCTTAGCAGCAATGCCGCCGGCTACGTACAAACCGCCGTAAGGTAACAGTGTCACAGCCAGATTTCCCGCCACTGCACCGTAGGCTTCTACAAACATTTGCATTGTTTGTTCCGAAAGCCGATCGCACTTTTTGAGGGCCGCCTGTGCAATTGTCGCCCCCGGATCGACAGTCTTTTCAGTTTTCCCGATTTCTGACTCCCATTTTTTGATAACTTCCCCTACCTCCGGCGATTCAGGAGCAAACTTTCTGTCCCGCAAAAACTGGTAAATTGAAACAATCCCTTGTCCCGAAACCACACGCTCGATCGATATTCTTTGAATGTCGTGTTTTGCTAACAAATATTTCAGCAATTCAAACTCCAACTCCGAACGAGGAGCAAAATCCCCGTGTCCCCCTTCCGAAGAAAAAACCCTGATGCCATTTGCCTCGGGAATTCCAAAACAATTTCCCAAACCAGTCCCCGCACCAATAACAGCAATTGGATCGTGTTGGCGGGGTTTTCCGACTTGCAAAATGTGCAAATCTTTAGCATCCAAACCCCACACACCGTAGCCAACCGCAACAAAATCATTAATTAAACTGACGCGGGATATTCCTAATTCTTGTTCCAGACGCTTCGCATCCAGCACCCAAGGCAAATTAGTCAGTTTTGCAGTGTTGTTAACCACCGGGCCTGCGATCGCAAAACAAGCTTTTTCAGGCAATGGCGCAAAATCCAATTTCATAGTAGCTTCCGTCAAAAACTGCTGCACCATCGGCACTAAATCTGGAAACTCCCCGCTGGGATAGCGGAACTCGTAAAGAGCGTTCATTTCACCGTTAACAGTCCTTTCCACTAAGCGCAAAATTGTCTTAGTTCCGCCAATATCGCCCGCTAATAATAATGCCATAAATCTCTTTTTCCACCAAAGATAACATTCCCCATTTAAACACCCACAGTATTAATTGCCAACCAAGCCCGCAGCACCTCAGCCACAGTCCAAGCTTGAGCCGTGCAGCCCCGCGGCGAGTGGGGGGCGTCGCCCTCAAAAATTTCGCCCAGACTGCCAACTCCGCCGGCCCTTATATGATGTGCCATCGGTTCGAGGAATTCCCTCGCTTGTGCTGGGTTTTTGTATACGTGCAAGTGCGCCAAGACAAACGGGCCAATCAGCCAGCCCCAAGCTGTGCCCTGGTGGTAGGCGCTGTCCCGCTGCAATTGGTCGCCTCCGTATGCCCCGCAATACTGCGGGTGCTGCGGCGAGAGGCTGCGGAGGCCGACAGAAGTCAGAAGCTGTTGGGCGCAGCCGTCCACCACGCCGCGCTGCTGGATGGGCGTCAGTAACGGTGTATAGCGGGTTTCCTGGCGCATCCCCGCTGACAAGGAGTTGGCGGAGTGAGGAGGAATCGAGTCTAGGGGCAGGGATACGGCGAATATTTGGTTGGGCCGCAGGGAGGTATCGTGTCCGTCGGAGCCGTCCAGAACGTCGTAACAGTAACCGGTTGAGGCGTTCCAGAAGCGAGGGAATCCGGCGGCTGTTCGATCGCCCAATTGCTGGTATTCATTGTGAGGCTTGCCCAATTTTCGAGCAAAACTTGCCATAGCTTGTATAGCATTGTACCAAAGCGCGCTGAGTTCGATCGGCTTACCAATCCGAGGCGTCACCACCCAATCGCCGATTTTCGCGTCCATCCAAGTCAGTTGCACGCCGGTTTCGCCCGCGTAGATTAAACCGTCATCGGGATCGACGCGGATATTATACCGAGTACCCTGCAAGTGCCAGTCAACAATCTCACATAACACCGGCCAGAGTTCGCTCAAAAGTTCGTCGTCCCCCGTGGCATCGATATAAGTGCGAATTGCCTCAAAGTACCACAGAGTGGCGTCTGCCGTGTTGTATTCCGGTGCGCCGCCCGCATCCGGGAAGCGGTTCGGCAGCATCCCCCGATCGACATACCGCGCAAATGTCCGCAAAATCGATCGCGCAATTTCCCATCGCCCGGTACAGATTGTGAGACCGGGTAGGGCGATCGTCGTGTCGCGCCCCCAGTCGCTGAACCAGGGGTATCCGGCGATGATCGTTTTGCCTTCGGGTTCCTCCGGTAGCGGGCGGCTGACGATAAATTGGTCGGCGGCGAGCACTAAGGTATTGATCCAGTCGGGAGATTCGCTCACTTTTGACCAGTTTTGCAGCAGTTGTTGGTCATAAGTGCGACGCACTTCTAAAGCAGTACCGCCGTTGAGTTCGGTATTTTTCTCGGTGCTGGCTATCAATGTGAGAGAACTTCCCGGTGCGATCGTCATGTGAAAAGTCGCCGCGTGCAAGTGATCCTCGCAGTAGTCCAATCCGCGCCGCTTTTCGGCTGCTAGGTCAAATCCGTAATGCCAATTGTATAAAGGCGTAGAAACTCGAAAATTCGCGTCTGGTTCGGCATCCGTCAGCAGGTACAGGGGTACAGACTTGGGAAATGCAGTCACGCAAACCCCGCGTTCCAAGGTTTGTAGGCTCATCTGCCAGTCGCCGACGCTCGTTGTGTGGTGGTAGTCGCGATAGTTTACTAGGGCTTTGACAGCGAGGGCGATCGGTTGTGAGGCGCGGTGCAAGCGGTATTGAATATATGTTGTGTTAGCACCTTGCTGCATCCAAATCCGCTTTTCCAGGATAGCGTCGGCGAGAGCAAACCTCCAAACAGGCGTCGTGCCTTCTAGGTGAAAGCTTTCGATGTATTTGTAGCCGTGGGGTTCCATCGTCGCGTCGGCCCAGCGGTTTGTATAAAGCGGATAGGCGCGATCGTGATACACAGCCGTCTCGTCCAGCTTGGCGAGCATCAAAGTGCGTCCCAGCGGGGGTTTGAGGGCGGCTATCAGCAAGCCGTGATAGCGGCGGGTGAGGAGATTTGCGATCGTCCCGCTAGCGTAACCGCCGATCCCGTTTGTGACCAACCACTCGCGAGACTCCGCTGAGTCGAGATTGCAGCAGATTTCCCGTCCAAAAGCCATAACCATAAAGTCCACACTCGCGCTGATTTTTGACCTACCTTTAGGTAGATTTTCGACATGATATCAACCAGAAATATTAACGCTTGCAGGCCGTTAATTTGGCGATCGGCCCCGTGCCGATTCCTGCTCTAATTTCGACCTCACCAACCGCTAATTTTGCCGCTTACCCAATTTTCCCCTTTGATGCCTCTGTCTAAAGTTAGTTGTTTGTTATATTAAGTAATATTACCGTCTAAACAGGCGCTGAACGTTAAGGGCAAGCATTTGATAGCGCGTCGGGCGATCGAACTACCAACCTATTTTATAAGGAGAACAGCTCAAAGTGAAGATAGGAGCAAATTACCTCGGCAATAACCAATGTGAATTTACCGTTTGGGCGCCCACCCTCAAACAAATCGCCGTCCAAATTGTTTCCCCAAAAAAACGCCTGATACCCCTGCAACAATCCGCAGAAGGTTATTGGCAAACCACAGCTACAGACATCGAACCAGGAACCCTTTACACCTACCAAATCGAAGGAAAAACCGACCGACCAGACCCAGCCTCAAAATATCAACCCCAAGGCGTACACGCTCCGTCGCAAGTAATAGATGAAAATATTTTTACTTGGACTGACACAAATTGGCAAGGCGTGCCGCTAGCCGAAATGATTATTTACGAACTGCACGTCGGCACGTTCACCCAAGCCGGAACCTTTGAAGCAATAATTCCCCAGCTAAAACAACTTAAAGAATTGGGAATCAACGCCATCGAAATAATGCCAGTAGCCCAATTTCCGGGCGAGCGAAACTGGGGATATGACGGCGTATATCCCTACGCCGTTCAAAACTCCTACGGCGGCCCCGAAGGCTTCAAAACACTTGTCAACGCCTGCCACGAACAGGGCATTTCAGTAATTCTCGATGTAGTTTACAACCACCTCGGCCCCGAAGGAAATTATCTCAGGGACTTCGGCCCCTACTTTACCTCAAAATACGGCTCGATTTGGGGAGACCCCCTCAACTTCGACGACGCCTACAGCGACGGCGTGCGTAACTACTTTCTTGAAAACGCCCTCTACTGGTTTCGAGACTATCACATCGATGCCCTGAGATTAGATGCCATTCAAGCAATATTTGAAGTAGGTGCAAGACCTTTTTTACAAGAACTATCCGATGCCACAGCCGATATTTCCCAAGAACTAGGACGGCAACTTTACTTAATAGCCGAAAGTGACTTAAATGATGTCCGCACTATACGTCCCAAAGAACTCGGTGGCTTCGGACTAGACGCCCAATGGTGCGATGATTTCCACCACGCACTGCACGCTTTGCTCACCGGAGAAGACGACCGATACTACCAAGATTACGGCAAGTGCGAACACTTAGAAAAAGCCTTCAAAGAAAGCTTTGTTTACTCCGGTCAGTACGCCCCCCACAGAAAGCGGAAACACGGCAATTCTGTTAAGGATGAACCGGGTCATAAATTTCTGGTGTTTGCCCAAACCCACGACCAAATCGGCAACCGCATTTTGGGAGACCGACTATCCAAAATAGTTGACTTTGAAGGATTGAAACTTGCAGCAGGCACTGTCTTAATTTCTCCCTACATTCCCTTCTTTTTTATGGGAGAAGAATACGGAGAAGAAGCACCGTTTTTTTACTTCGTTTCCCACTCGGACGAAAACTTAATTGAAGCTATCCGCAAAGACAAACAACAAGAATTTAAAGCCTTTGAAGGCCGAGGCGAGTTTCAAGACCCTCAGAGTCCTGAGACTTTCGATAAGTGTAAGTTAAACTGGGAAAAACAAACCCAAGGCAAACACAAAATCCTTTGGGAATGGCACCAACATTTGATTCACCTACGGCGGACAATACCAGCCCTTAAAAAACTCGACAAAAACAGTCTAGAAGTGTCCAGCATTGAAGCGGAAAAAATCTTATTTCTACGTCGTTGGACAGATGACAGCCAGATATTCTGCATTCTAAACTTCAACAGGCAAGAGGTAGCTTTTACGGCTGCACTTCCCCAAGGCAACGGTCACAAAATTTTAGACTCTGCTGATGAAAAATGGATGGGTTCAGGTTCTAGCTTGCCTGAAAAGATAACTTCCGAGCAAAAATTGACCGTTAAACCGCAGAGTTTCGCACTTTACGAATTAGAATAATTAAAACGGGAAGCAGAGCCTCAAATACAGGCGTTCCCAGGCAGAGCCTAGGAACAAGAAACAGGAGGCAGAACCTCTCTCGTTCTCAGGCTATGTTGCGGAATGTAGTCCCAGAAGAAACGGGAGGCAGAGCCTCTGTCGTTCCCAGCCTCCGCCGGGGAATGCAGTAGAGGAGGCTCTGCCTCATATATTAAAAAAGAAAACCCTAAAAAACCTGGAGTAAAATTAACATAATGAGAATTCCCACAACTACTTATCGGATTCAATTTCATGGAGGTTTTAACTTTGAAGCCGCCAAACAAATCCTTAGCTATCTGGAAGATTTAGGAATTACCGACCTTTACGCTTCACCAATATTTAAAGCCAGAAAAGGCAGCTCTCACGGATACGATGTCGTTGACTCAAATCAGATAAATCCCGATTTGGGAACATCAGAAAATTTTGAAGCCCTCACATACGAAATCAAGAAACGGAACATGGGATGGCTGCAAGATATTGTTCCGAACCACATGGCTTACGACACTCAAAATTTGCTGCTGTTAGACGTATTGGAACACGGGCCAGATTCCGACTATTTTGATTACTTTGATATTGAATGGAATCACGCTTACGAACATCTCAGGGGTCGAGTGCTGGCTCCGCTGCTGGGCAATTTTTATGGAGAGTGTCTGGAAAATGGCGAGATTCAACTCAAATACAGCGAAATTGGGCTGAGTATCAATTATTATAGCTTACAATTGCCAGTAAGAATTGAATCTTATGCTAAATTTATCAGTCAGAATTTGGGGCAGTTAGCCAGAGAATTAGGCAGACGCCATCCAGATTTTATCAAGTTTTTAGGAATTCTTTATTTGATTAAAAATACCCCTTCAGAAACTAAAGGTAAAACCAGATACGATCAGATAGCTTTTGTCAAAGGACTGCTGTGGGAACTCTACAATCAAAATCCCCTTGTACAGGAATTCATAGATGAAAATATCAAAGTTTTTAACGGAGAAAAGGGAAATCCCGAAAGCTTTAATTTGCTAGACGAATTGCTTTCCGAGCAGTTTTACCGTCTGGCTTTCTGGAAAGTGGGGGCCGAAGAAATTAACTACCGAAGGTTTTTTACGGTCAACGAACTTATTTCGGTAAAAGTTGAAGAGATTAAAGTTTTTCACAAAAACCATGCTCTGATATTCGACATGGTTGATGAGGAAAAGTTTACCGGATTGAGAATCGACCACATCGACGGACTGTACGATCCCACAGAATATTTGAAACGGCTCCGGGAGAAAACCCCAGACACTTACATCACTGTTGAAAAGATTCTGGAACACGAAGAAGATTTGCCGTCATATTGGCCGATTGAGGGAACTAGCGGCTACGACTTTTTGAATTACGTAAACGGCGTTTTTTGTCGGTGCGATCGCGAACAGCAATTTACCGAAATATATCAGAGATTTACTCGCTTGAACGTTCCCTACGAACAGTTGTTTTTAGATAAAAAAGGGCTGATTGTTGAGAAAAACTTGGCGGGAGACGTAGACAATCTAGCTCAACTTTTGAAGAATATCTCTGGTCAATCGAGACAGGGAAATGACTTTACTCGTCCCGGTTTGGAAAAAGCATTGGCGGCTGTTTTGACAATTTTTCCAGTCTACCGAACTTACATCAATCAAGACGGTTTGAGAGAGTCCGATCGCACTTACGTAAAATATGCGATCGCCCATGCCAAACAACAAGTACCCCGACTCCTCAAGGAACTTAAATTTATCGAAACGGTGCTGTTACTCGAAGAAGAAGAAACTCTAACACCAGAACAAAAAGAGCAGCGCCGGCACTTTGTAATGAAACTCCAGCAGTTGACAGGCCCATTAATGGCAAAAGGCGTTGAAGACACCCTTTTATACGTCTACTATCGGCTTTTATCCCTCAACGAAGTGGGAGGAAATCCCAGTCAGTTCGGCGTGTCGCTGGTAGATTTTCACGAGTTCAACCAAAAGCAGCAAGTAGCTTGGCCGCACAAAATGAATGCTACAGCTACCCACGATACCAAACGCGGCGAAGATGTGCGAGCCAGAATAAACGTTTTGTCAGAAATTCCCGATGAATGGGAACAGCAAGTCAGGTCTTGGAGAGAGGTAAACTCTTCTAAGAAAGTCAACTTTGTGAATCGAATGGTTCCAGATACTAATGACGAATACTTCCTGTACCAAACTCTGCTAGGCAGTTTTCCCTTTGAGGGAATTGAAAACACTGATTATGTCGATCGCCTGAAAGATTATGTCATTAAAGCTGTCCGCGAAGCAAAAGTTTATACGGCTTGGCTGAGACCGGATAACGACTACGAAGCTGGTTTTATGACCTTTGTCGATAGCGTTCTCGAACCTTCGGAACAAAATCAGTTTCTCAACAAATTTACACCTTTCTGTAAAAAGGTAGCTAATTACGGAATTTTCAATTCTTTATCTCAAACGCTGCTGAAAATCACGGCTCCGGGCGTTCCCGACATTTATCAAGGGACGGAATTTTGGGATTTAAGCCACGTCGATCCCGATAACCGCCGTCCCGTTGATTATGAGCGCAGAATCGAGGTTTTGCGGGAAATAAAAGAGCAAGCTCAGACGGATATTTTGCAACTGGTTGAAGATTTGATTGCGACGCGAGAAGACGCTAGAATTAAGTTGTTTTTGACGGCAAGAGCGCTAGACGCGAGAAAAAAATACTTGCAAGTTTTTCAATCAGGCGACTATGTGCCCCTGCAAGCAGTTGGCACGTTTAAAGATAATGTTGTTGCCTTTGCCAGAAGCTTTGGAGAGACTACCGTTATTGTCATTGCTCCCCGGTTTTTGACGGGAATTGTCAAACCGGAAGAAATGCCGATCGGCAAACAAATCTGGAAAGATACTAATTTGAAATTATCCGAACAAATGCCGTCGGTTTGGAAAGATGCAATTACAAATCAGGCGGTAGAAAGTAACGGTACGTTGGCAATTGGTGAAGCTCTGAGTTACTTTCCTGCAGCTCTGCTGATCGGTAAAAAATAGCAATTAAAAGCTGGAAAATTCTTGAATTTTCCGAGATTCCCAAGAGGCGGACTTCAGGCTCTGCCTCAACAATATATTCCTTCCGAGGCACAGCCTGGAAGTAAACGAGTAGGGACAGGGCAATGCCCTGTCCCTTTTCAGAATTGATATTAAACCTGATTGGAAGCCAAAAAACCGATCGCCCCTACCAACCAAACAAAATTTATACAACAAAGACGGCAAATACAACACAACGTATACGGTTTGCCACAATACCCGAATCCATCACACACCGTACATTGGGAAGAGTAAAGAAAAGCAGTCAACAACTGTAGCGGTGCAAGCCTCACGGATGCAACCGTCCCCCAAAAGGTTCGGTAAACACGCCTTCATCGCTTGGTCTAACCGCCCGCAGTATAGAGATAAGCACCCTATCGAAGACTGTATTAAAGCAGGACTCACTACCCGTAAACCGCGAGGTAAAATGGCAGTCCTGAATAACCAGACTATCGCACAGATAAAACACCAAAATTTTGTAGAGATTGGAGCCGGAACACCCCTATGGGAAAAGTAGTTGGAATTGACTTAGGTACGACAAACTCCTGCGTCGCAGTTATGGAAGGCGGCAAACCCACCGTCATAGCCAACGCCGAGGGGGGTCGCACCACACCTTCTGTAGTAGCATATGCTAAAAATGGGGATCAACTTGTCGGACAAATCGCCAAGCGTCAAGCCGTGATGAACGCCGAAAACACCTTTTACTCAGTAAAACGGTTTATCGGGCGTCGGGTTGATGAAGTAACCCACGAAACCACTGAAGTTTCCTACAAAGTCCTCAAAGTTGGCAACAGCCTCAAACTAGACTGTCCCGCCCGTGGCAAGCAATTTGCTCCAGAAGAAATTTCTGCACAAGTTCTCCGCAAACTGGTAGAAGACGCCAGCAAATACCTCGGCGAAACTGTTACCCAAGCGGTAATTACTGTTCCCGCTTACTTTAACGACTCCCAGCGCCAAGCTACGAAAGACGCGGGAAAAATTGCCGGTATAGAAGTGCTGCGGATTATTAACGAACCTACAGCAGCAGCTTTAGCTTACGGGTTAGATAAAAAGAGCAACGAAACCATCCTCGTATTTGACTTAGGTGGCGGTACTTTCGACGTATCTATTCTCGAAGTAGGCGACGGCGTGTTTGAAGTGTTAGCAACTTCTGGAGACACTCACCTCGGCGGTGACGACTTCGACAAAAAAATTGTTGATTACATCGCTAACGAATTCCAAAGAGCCGAAGGCATTGACCTTCGCAAAGACAAACAAGCACTGCAACGCCTGACGGAAGCAGCAGAAAAAGCCAAGATTGAGCTTTCGAGCGTTACCCAAGCAGAAATCAACCTGCCGTTTATTACCGCGACTCAAGACGGGCCAAAACACTTGGACACGACTTTGACGCGGGGCAAGTTTGAAGAACTGTGCTCGGATTTGATCGATCGCTCTCGCATCCCCGTAGAAAATGCGATCCGCGACGCCAAATTAGACAAATCTGCAATTAATGAAGTCGTCTTAGTTGGTGGTTCTACGCGGATTCCTGCGGTGCAAGAACTGGTCAAAAAACTCCTTGGCAAAGACCCCAACCAAACGGTAAACCCGGATGAAGTGGTCGCAGTCGGTGCAGCAATTCAAGCCGGCGTACTCTCCGGCGAAGTCAAAGACATCTTGTTGCTCGACGTTACTCCGCTGTCTCTGGGCGTCGAAACCTTGGGTGGCGTGATGACCAAAATCATTCCCCGCAACACCACTATTCCTACCAAGAAGTCGGAAACTTTTTCGACTGCTGTAGACGGCCAAACAAACGTGGAAATTCACGTTTTGCAAGGCGAACGGGAAATGGCAAATGATAACAAGGATTTGGGAACATTCCGCTTAGATGGAGTTCCACCAGCCCCCCGTGGCGTACCTCAAATTGAAGTTACTTTCGATATCGATGCTAACGGTATTTTGAATGTAGCTGCTAAGGATAAAGGTACTGGTAAGGAGCAATCGATTAGCATTACTGGTGCTTCTACTTTGCCCAGCAATGAAGTCGAGCGCATGGTGAAGGAAGCCGAATCGAATGCGGCTGCTGACAAGGAACGTCGCGAAAGGATCGATCGCAAAAACCAAGGCGATTCTTTAGCCTATCAAATTGAGAAGCAGTTGGCAGAATTGGGTGATAAAGTTCCCGCTGCTGACAAGACTAAGGTTGAAGGCTTGATCAAAGACTTGCGCGATGCGATCGCTACTGAAGATGACGATCGGATCAAAACCTTGACAACAGAGTTGCAGCAAGCATTCTACGCTGTCAGCAGCAACCTGTACCAGCAAGCAGGCGGCCCAACTGACGGCCCTGGCGGCCCTGGTGGCCCTGGTGGCTATGGAGACGGCGGCCCCACTGGTGGCGGCGACGACGTGATTGACGCCGACTTCACAGAAGGCAACAAATAAAAGGCTAATTTAAAAGCCCCCAGCTAGACGGAAGAAACCCGGTTTTGAACAGAAACCGGGTTTCTGTTCTTTCAAAAACAAACCAAAGTCGATCGACTAAAATTAGTGACAACTCCTACACCAACACAAGCTGTCACCATTGGTGTAGGCTTCTGGGCGACTCCTGCTATTGCATAGGACATTAACTGAGCTTTAAGAACGGGTTGCCCCACCGCTCTATTTTTGATGACAAGTGCCGCATTATGATCGCGGTCAAGACTACACCCACAATGATGGCAATCATGCCAGCGAATATGCAGCTTTTTTGGTACTTTCTCTCCGCAATTAGAGCAATCTTGTGAAGTATTATGGGCGCTTACTGGGACAACCAACAAACCAGCATTTGAGGCTTTATTTGCAAGTATTGACAGAAAGCTTGACCACCCAGCGTCCAACACAGATTTAGCTAATCTTGTACGAACTAGCCCTTTGACGTTTAAATCCTCGTGCGCGATTACGTCATATTTTGACAACAGCCAATTAGCTGTCTTGAAGTGAAAATCTTTGCGTTTGTCAGCTACTTTTTTGTGACACTTCCCTAGTTGCTTGACCGATTTCTGCCTTCGCTTGCTGCCTTTCTTGCCACGTGAAACTCGCTTTTGAATTACCCGTAAGCGTTTTTGCTCTTTACGGTAATACTGGGGAATAACGACTGTTTCGCCCTCAGAGGTTGTCAAAAACTCCTTCAGTCCTACATCAATACCTGTTATCGAACGAGGATTAAAGTCTGGTTTAATCTCTGGAACTGTCTTGTCTTCCAGGGAGAGCGTAAGGTAGTAACCATCAGCTTTCTTGGTGACAGATGCGGTTTTAATTTTGAATCCATCAGGGATAGGGCGATGCAATACAACTTTAACTTTCCCAAACATTGGCAAGTTGATCGAGTTGCCCTGTAAGCAACCCTCTTTCACCTGTGGATAAGTAAAAGTGCGATAACGGTTCCGAGCCTTAAAACGAGGTTTCCCGCTACGTTTTCCGTTGCTGTCACCTTTCAAGAAACGGTCAAATGTTATCTTAACTCGCTTAACTACATCTTGAAGGACTTGCGAATATATCTCGCTATACCAAGGATGTGTTTTCTTGAGTTGAGGCAACGTTTTCTTTTGTGAGTAATAATCAGGATTGTCTCGCAGTTCAGGTAGGTAGCAAACGAGAGGGCAGGCGTTAACGGGAGAACGGTTTTGTTCGTACCAATTAAATCTATCAGCCAACAGATAATTGTACTGAGAGCATAGCATGGATAGCCATCTGTCTAGCTCAATGACCTGTTGTTTTGTTGGACGTAACTTGTACTGATAAGCTGTTCTCATATCTACCCTCCTTGAAAGTTATGTTAACATGATTGTGTTCGCATTGACAACACGACATGAAAGACAAGAATTTGCACATCCGGTTATCTGAGAAGCGTCTCAATAAACTGAGAACAGTCGCGGAGGCCAGAGAGAAAACTATCACCCAGATGGTAGAGGCGTGGATTGATCGACTGTCCCTTACATTTACTGACTGACTACGTACCTACGTCAGTCGCGCATTCATCCCACACTGATTTATTGGGGGTACTCGGCTACGCCTCGATAAATCCCCCTCTAAATTCAGTGTGGGGCTTCTGCTGTTTCGGCTAAAAATCTTGCTTGAGGCATAGAGACAAAACTAGAATATGCTTCAACAAATATCATAAACTAGCAGTAATATCGCAATCGAGAGCAATTAAATGTCACGTTCTCCTATACAAAATTCCTCCCCAAATACTCCCAGCCCATCTCATGTTGCATCCTTGCGCCGACTCCGCCGCATCAGCCATTTACTCGACAATGCAATTCCGATTCCCGGCACAAAATACCGCATCGGACTCGATCCGATACTGGGACTTATACCGGGCGGTGGCGATTTAATCAGTTCAATTTTTGCAGGATATGTTGTCTTCAAATCCGCTCAAATGGGAGTACCACAAGAGACTTTAGTCAAAATGGCCACTAACATCGTATTTGATACAGTTGCTGGTACTGTACCCGTAGCAGGAGACTTGCTTGATGTTACTTGGAAAGCTAATGTCAAAAATATAGAATTGCTAGATGCTCATTTAGGTTCCCCCGAACCGGGAAAAAAAGCCAATTGGTTATTTGTCGCGGCTTTGCTGTTGGGTTTAATGTTAATTGTCGGAGGTGTAATTTTCTTGAGCGTGATGCTTTTTGGGTGGCTATTTCAAGTGATTACAGGACGTTAATTTCGGGTCGTAAGATAAAGAGCAATGACTCTACCTGTGTCAGGTTCAGAGCATCTAATCTGGTATACTTTGTACTTAAAAAGTAATTGTGAGTAGGATGACTGGCCGTAAAAACATCTGGATTTAGGATGATTTATATTGGACAAATAATTTCTGACTATGAGCTAGGAAAAAACAGTTAGCTTAGCTGCTAGAAAAAATATCAAGGAATACTAAAATTTCTCAGGGTTTTAAAATTCAATCAACCCATGCCAAGAAAAGTTCTGGTGATCTTAATCAGAAGAGATATGCGGCAAAAATCGCAGCTATTGAGCAGAGTCTATTAAAGCAATTCCGAGACATCAAAGACCAGGCAGCATCTGACCGAAATCGAGGTAAATTAGCACTCTTCTTATTTCTCAAATGGATTCTATAATATAAAGCGATCGCCCTTTCTAGATCCTCAAATAATATATATTAAGGGTATTGACAAATATTATAACTTATGTATCAAATTTAATTTTGTTGGGAAGCGAGCTATTTACCCGATCGCCCTTGAGTTCGATATAGTGATATAATCCAGACTATAATATCAACTTGATATAAATGCTTGAATTATCCGCACTTGGACTGCTACAGTTGCAACCTCTGCACGGCTACCGGCTAAAGCAAAAACTGGAGCTGTTTATGAGCAGTTGCATCAGCGTCAACTACGGAGCGATTTACCCGCTGCTGAAGCGCTTGGAAGAGCGAGGGGAGATTTCGGTAATAGCCGAAGAAGCCGGAGATGCGGGCTGTCCGCGCAAAATCTACGGAATTACCGACAAAGGGCGCGAACTCTGGCGGCAAAAAATGCTCGAACACCCTCAAGAAAGCTGGGTTAACAGTGGTTCCCGGTTCCAAATCAAGTTTTTCTTTTTTGGCGACTTAGAACCGACAGAACGGCTGAAGCTATTGGAACACCGCTTGCGAGCCTGTTACACCAGGCAAGACTACATCGAAAGCCTCAAGAGCGAATATCCACTAACCGATGACTATCAATTCGCCTCTCGCGATCGCTGCAAGTCAGTGCTGGCGTCAGAGATAGAGTGGTTAACCGAGCAACTAGCCAAGGAAAAAAGTGCGATCGCCGGAGTGCGTGACTCCCTAACCTTCGCTGAATCCGCTGAAGCCAAGGGAAAATCCTTCCAACTCACCCACTCAGGTGAGTCATAAGAAGGATGTGCAATCTTGCCTGTCATCGTAACTTTTGAGAAATAACAAGAAGCTTTCCTACAAAGAATCACCCCCAGACTTGGCTAAATGTGATGAAACTAAAGCGCTTCACATACCCCAACCTCATTAAAAAGGGACTTTCCCGATTCCATCCTGTTTAAAATCGCTTGTCCTTATTCCCCCATGTTTGAGGGGAACGCCGGAAAATCAAAGATTTCGCCCAAGTCTCAGTCAGAAGTTAAAAAAAATCTAAGTGGTGCTGCCAATGAGTTATTCTAAATCCCCAGAATCCGTCGTTGAAGCTGAAGAGCAAAAACCTCCCACACCGGAACTGCACCCAACCGATGCCGACAGCGATCGACCAGAGGATTTTCCCCCCGTTGCCGATGATCACCCCCAGCCTGTTGCTAAACCCCGATCGCGCTGGCCTCTAATTGCCGCGATCGCGATCGCCACAGGCGCAGCAGGTTTCGGCTGGTACTCGTGGCAATCGGGTCAGAATCGCGCACAGCAACCGGCAGCAGCAGCCCAACCCCCAGCCATACCAGTCAAGCTCGCCGCCGTAAAAACCAGCTCAGTCGAAGATGCTTCCGAATTTGTTAGCAGCTTAGAAGCCAAGCGTTCGGTACAAATCAAACCCGAAGTAGAAGGGCTAGTCACGGAGATTTTTGTCAAATCCGGGGACTTCATAAATAAAGGGCAAGCCATCGCCCGCATGAAAAGCGACAGCGCCCAAGCTGACTTGAGGCAATCCCAAGCCAACCTGATCCGCGCTCAATCCCACTTAGCCGAATTGCAAGCAGGAGCCAGGCCCGAAGAAATCGCCCAAGCTCAAGCCCAAGTCGCCCAAGCCCAAGCCAACCTCGCCCAACTGCGATCGGGCTCTCGGCCCGAAGAAATTGGTCAAGCCCAAGCCCGCGTTAGCCAAGCTGAAGCCGACCTCGCCGATGCCGAAACAGGTAGCCTCTTAGAAGAAATCGCCCAAGCAAGAGCGCAAATAGAAGCAAGCACAGCCGAAGCAAAGTTAGCCAGCCAGCAACTTGCCAGATATCAGGCATTGGCAAAAGAAGGCGCAGAATCCGCCAACACCCTTGAGCAATACACCCAAAAAGAAGGCAGCGCCAAAGCCAATCTCCGAGAAGCTCAAAGGCGGTTCCAGCAGCGACAAAAAAACAGACAAGCCGAGATCGATCGCCGGACAGCAGCCTTGCAACAGCAGCGGCAAGCTTTGCAGCAATTGCAAAAGGGTTCGCGCCCAGAGGAAATAGCCAAAGCCGAAGCAGAAGTCGCACAAGCCAAGAGCAGATTAGCGCAGTTAGCAAATGGTACGCGCCAAGAACAACTCGATCAAGCTGAAGCGCAAGTTGCCGAGGCCGCCGCTCAAGTGCGCGGCTTTGAAGTACAACTACAAGAAACTGCGGTCATCGCGCCCTTCGCAGGAGTCATCGGCGACATACCAGTGAAAGTAGGTGATTTCTTGCAAAAAGGTGATGCCATTGCCACCCTGACAGAGAACCAATTGCTAGACTTGCGGTTATCAATTCCTTTGGAACGGCAGCCTCAATTACGCTTAGGGCTGCCAGTACAAATGCTCGATGCTCAAGGTAAGGCGATCGCCCAAGGTCAAATCAGTTTTATCTCCCCCAACGTCAGTGCCAATTCCCAAACAATTTTAGCTAAAGCCACCTTTCCCAACCCCAGCGGCGAACTGCTTAATCTCCAGTTTGTAAAAGCTAAAGTCATCTGGAAACAGAGCCCCGGAATTTTAGTTCCAGTAACAGCAGTCACTCGCTTAGGTGGAGAAACTTTTGTCTTCACAGCTCAAAAGCCACAACAGCCAAAACCTGGAATGCCACCTTTAGTAGCGCGGCAAAAGTCCGTGAAATTGGGAACCATTGAGGGGAATAATTATCAAGTTATCGAAGGTTTGCAAGCCGGCGAAAAAATTGTTACGGCAGGCATCCTTAACCTGACAGACGGCGCTCCCATTATGGCTCAAGAGGAAGGGGAAGGAGCAGGGAAAAATTTACCAGTAGGGGGCAAAAAATAAGGTATGTTGTTGCGCTTGGGCGCTCTTAATTCACCTCTTAAGAGCGCTAAAGCGCAACTACGTACTTTATGTGAAACTACTTGATTGCTCAGCTCTTAACAAGGGGGCAATTTAAATTTTTGACTCATATCATGTCCGGTCGAGCAACCGTGATTTTTGTAGGGGCGGGTTCACCAACAATACCTGCTAATAATTGACAATCTCAAAAACCCGCCCCGACCGGGATATTATGCTTAATCGCTCGGACATGATATCAAGTGCAATTAGCAATTAGGAATTAGGAATAATCAACTAACAACTACCCATTACCCAAATAATGTTTGCAGATTTCTTTATTAAACGACCTGTCTTTGCTAGCGTCTGCGCCTTAATTATTGTTTTGGTAGGCGCAATCAGCATTCCCAGCCTGCCTATCGAGCGCTTCCCCGACATCAGCCCTACCCAAATCAACGTCACAGCCAACTATAGCGGTGCGAATGCTGAAGTTGTCGAAAATGCGGTAACAAACATCCTAGAAAGGCAAATTAACGGCATTGAAGGACTGAAATATCTAACTTCCAGTAGCACTAACAGTGGAACTAGCACCATTACAGCCACCTTTGATACTTCCCGCGACAAAGATATCGCCGCCGTCGATGTGCAAAATCGAGTTGCAGTTGCTCAACCACAACTGCCAGATGTCGTACAACGCACAGGAGTTACAGTTACAAAACAATCTAACAGCCTGCTGCTGGCTATAGGATTATTTACCGAAAATAAAGAATACGATACCATATTTTTAAGCAACTACGCCGACCTCTATTTAGCAGATACTTTAAAGAGAGTAAAAGGCGTGGGCGACGTGCGAATTTTTGGGGAAAGACGCTATGCTATGCGCCTGTGGATAGACCCCAATAAATTAGCTGCTCGTAATCTAACAATGCAAGATATAACAAGAGCAATTAATGAACAAAACTTGCAAGTTGGTGTAGGAAGAATTGGTCAAGAACCCGCCCCAGAGGGGCAAATGTATCAGATTGATTTGAGTGCAGAAAGTCGTCTCAAAAGCCCCACAGAATTTGACGACATAGTTATTAAAAGCGAAGCAAATGGAACTTTAGTTAAGTTAAAAGATGTCGGTAGAGCAGAATTAGGAGCAGAAAATTATAACTCTTTTCTGCGATTTCGAGGGAATGACGCGGTGGGTTTAGGGATTTACCAATTACCCGGAAGTAATGCTCTAAATGTTGCCCAGGCCGTCAAAGCAGAAATGGAAAAATTAGCTAAAAACTTCCCTCCGGGGGTGATACATAGAACCGCACTAGATACGACTCAATTTGTCCAAGAGTCAATGGCAGAAGTAGTCAAAACTCTGTTTGAAGCAGTCTTGCTAGTGGTGATAGTTATTTTTGTTTTCCTGCAAGATTGGCGCACTACGATTATTCCCACCCTCACAATACCCATTTCCTTGATTGGGACATTTGCTTTTATCAAAGCTTTCGGCTTTACGATTAACAGTTTGTCTCTATTTGGTCTTACCTTAGCAACAGGTTTAGTGGTTGATGACGCTATCATCGTAGTCGAAAATATTGACCGTCTAGTCCGCCAAGGTATGAATGCCCGCCAAGCAGCTTCCGAGTCAATGCGGGAACTTTTTAGTGCTGTAATTGCCACTTCCTTAGTATTGATGGCCGTGTTCGTACCAGTGGCATTTTTCCCTGGGACAACGGGAGCACTCTATAAACAATTTGCCCTAACAATTGCTTTTTCCGTACTGCTTTCTACCTTTATGGCAGTTACTCTTACTCCCTCACTTGCCGCTATATTACTGCGCCCAGGTAAGAAGTTTGGCGGCCCGTTGGGTTGGGTGTTTAACCGCATTAATATTTTTCTGGATTGGACGCAAAAGAAATATAGAGATTCCTTAATATTCTTAACACGATTTAAAACCATTGTTACCCTGTTGTTTATTGCTTCTCTGGGATTCACCGCTTGGCTTTATTTAGCAGTACCGACAGCATTTATCCCAGAGGAAGACCAGGGTTATTTTCTGACAATTATTCAAGGGCCTCAAGGTGTTTCGCTGCAATACACCCAGCAGGTGATGGACGGAGTTGAACAAGAAATCCTCAAAGTTCCTGAAGTTGTGGGAACTTTTTCTGTAGGTGGCTTTGGTTTTAGTGGTAATAGTTCCAATCAGGGGATTATATTTACTACCCTTAAACCCTGGAAAGAAAGGGAAGGTGAAGATCAAACCGTACAAGCGATTATTGGTAAATTGCGGGGTAAATTTTTCGCGATTCCAGAAGCGAGAATTTTCCCTGTGAATCCGCCGGCTATTCAAGGTTTAGGTCAATTTGGAGGCTTCCAATTTCAATTGCAAGACCGCAAAGGTAACAGCGGTTTAGATTCTCTAGTTCAGACTATGGGCGGGATTTTAAAGCAGGCGAATCAGACGCCCGGATTGCAGGCGGTATTTAGTACGTTTGCTGCGAATACGCCTCAGTTACTTGTGGAAGTTGACCGCAATCGAGCTAAGGCTCTAGATATTCCCATTAATGATGTTTTCAGTACGTTACAAACGGCTCTGGGTTCTCAGTATGTGAATGATTTTAATCTCCAGCAGCGCAATTATCGGGTGTATGTTCAGGCGGATAAACAGTTTCGTGATAACCCTGAAGATATTAGTAAATTGTATGTCCGATCTGGAAAGAATGAAATGATTTCTTTGAGCAATTTGGTGAAGATCACTCCGGTGGTGGGAGCGCAAACTGTTAACCACTACAATTTATATAGGTCAATTGAAATTAGTGGCTCTCCGGCTCCGGGATCGAGTTCTGGACAGGCGATAAAATCAATGGAAAATGTGGCGGCTCAAGTTTTGCCGTCGGGTTTTGGCTATGAATGGTCGGGGAGTTCTTTAGAAGAAATTGAGTCCGGCGGTCAAGCACCGATAATTTTCGGTTTGGGGCTGATTTTTGTGTTCTTGGTGTTGGCGGCGCAGTATGAAAATTATGTCGATCCTTTCATTATTTTGCTATCGGTGCCTCTGGCGATTTTGGGTGCACTTTTAGCTCAGTCGTTGCGGGGTTTGGCGAATGATGTTTATTGCCAGATTGGTTTGGTGATGTTGATTGGATTGGCAAGTAAAAATGCGATTTTAATTGTGGAGTTTGCTAACCAGTTACGGGAGCAGGGATATTCAATTGCTAAGGCAGCAGTTGAGGCTTCTCAAGAGCGTTTACGGCCGATTTTGATGACTTCTTTATCCTTTATTTTGGGGATTGCTCCCCTAATTAACCCGGAAGGTGCGGGGGCGGCAAGTCGTAGATCGCTAGGGAATGCGATCGCGGGGGGGATGGTTGTTTCTACTGTCTTGAGTTTGTTTATGGTGCCGGTTCTGTATGTGGTGGTTGTCTCGGCTCGCGATCGCTTTCGGAAGCGCGATCGATTAGAAAATCTGCCCGATGATGGCACAATTTTGAACGGCAAAACAACTCCCCACGAGGAGATTGAACGCGATAAAGTATCGCCGTTGTAGTTGGTAAGTTGAAAAGGCGATCGTTTTGTGAGTCTCATTGGTGCGATCGCCCAAAACCCGCCAATCCCGCATCAAAACCCCCAAAGTCCCCAGATTAGTCCGGGGCTCAATTCTTCAATCCCAAATCCCAAATCCCAAATCTAAAATCTAAAATCTAAAATCTAAAATCGATTGACGGCGGCCCCCATCTGCGGCTACGCTTGGAAGTGAGAGGTTGCTTGCTTGTAGAGGAGGCAGCCCGCGTCGCCCAAAAATCTAGTTGCACTGCCCAAAGCTGTTGGTAGCAGCAATGGACAGCTAACCGCCAAACTGATACCAGCAGTCTGGAGGCTAACGGAGTATCTTAACATCCTCTGTAGCCGCCCTGCTATGTGTTGAACTGCGGGGCGGCTGGGTTTTTGGGTTTTCCTAGAAAACCCAAAACCAGGAGAACATATTATGTCACAGGAATTCGTGCCTGACGACAACAAATCCGTTAGCGAAGCCCTCGAAGAGGATCGCCCAAATGACGACTCAGCAGCAGTATGCGAACAGGAAGTGGTGCTGTTAACCGTTGTCGGTTCGCCCAAGGGTGTCAGGGAAACCATACTCACTTTGTACCGACTAGGATTTGCCCAAGTCGGCGATTGGAGCCCCGTACAACGTGCAGCTAATCCGAAGCAGGTGATGAGCGTGCTGATCCGTCGTTCGCGGGCTAACGGTACACCGCCGAGAAAATCTGGACGGTAAGCTGCGCTGTCATTCTGAGTGAGTAGCTTAGGATTTACGCACGGGTGGTCAGAAACCGGGTTTTTACCAAATCTGCGCGCTGTAACGTGTCTTCTCGCAAAAACCCGGTTTCTTTGGTCGCAGTGCGTAAGTCCTGTATTATTTCTTCTTGTCTTTCCCTCGTAAGACTCGAACTAACTCAGTCATTGCACGGGTCAGAGTAGCGCTTGCACCAGTTAGAGTAGCAACAGCCAAAATTAATTCAGGTAGTGTTACCCAATATTGCGAAAATTGCGGTGTTTCAACTCGCCCAGGCGTTGTTGCAGGTTGCTCACTGTGGGTGATAGGTTGTTGATTTTGAGATTCCATCTTTTGACTACTCCGATATGTGTGATTGCTGGAGAAGTTCAATTGGCGCCAATTTGCTCTCACATCTCTAGAATCTCTGATGTACAAAGGTTTGAGCGTTCTAGTTTTGGCTCATATCTGTCGCTGCCGATCGAACTGAGCCAAAAATGAACCGCCCAAAAGCCATGTTTTGAGTAAAGCTGGTAAAAATCCTGAAATTATCAGGTATGAATCGAATATTTGTGCGGAATGCTTCATTTTAGATAGGTAATAATTTAGATTATTCTGTTAAATTAAATTTATTGAAGCATGGCTGTTTCTCTAAAAGCATCGAAAGAAGGACTAGAAATTGTCGATCGCGAAAGAAGAAAGAAAGGCTGGCAAGCAACAGCAGTTGCTTGGTATAGCGCGGCGAAAACTTCAGAAGCAACCTTGAAGCGATTTAGACGTAAAATACCTATTCAGCAAGATGTATTTGTTGCCATTTGTCAAGCAGTTGGCATAGAAAACTGGGAAGAAATTGTTGATAACACCCCAACTATGCAAACTGCATCATATATGGACTTTAGCGTCTATGACGATGCGTGGGTTGGGCGAGAAAGTCTGATTCAACAGTTGAGCGATCGCGTCACTTCTTCCTGTCGTGTCTTGCTATTGGTTGGCATTACAGGTATCGGTAAAACTGCTTTGGCTGAAAAGTTAGTAGAGGAATTGCGAGGAGATTGGACGGAACTCAGGGATAATTTTGAAGATGATAAAAAAGCTTCAGATTTTGCCAGTGTGGCGCTGGAATGGCTGGAAAAGTGGGGAGAAACTGTCCCAAAGGAGGAGCGTAAACCAGAGCAATTGTTACGGCGGTTAGTCAAACGCTTGCGGGAAAATCGGTATTTAATTCTCATAGATTCTCTTGAGTACCTATTGACAGGAAATGAAGAAGAGGGCTGGGGTGATTTTGCCGATGAGTGGTGGGGTAAGTTTTTTGTGAGTTTGTTGGCAGAATCATCTTGTCAAAGTCGGTTCATTCTTACATCTCAGGATTGGCCAACTAAGTTTGAAGCAGAGTGCGAACGCTACAGAAATCTCTGGTCTTGCCAACTTTTGAAAGGATTAGAAATCCCCGAACAGGTAGCGTTATTTCAAAAAGCTGAACTAGATGGCGATTTGGAATTACCGCATAGTCCCCTGCGAGTAATTGGGGAAGTTTATGATGGACATCCTTTAGCCTTGCGGACAATTGCTGGAGAAATTAAGGGTTCTTATGGAGGGAAAGTCAGGGCTTATTGGAAAGATAACAGTCGTTATATTGAAGAGGTAAAAGAGGCTATTGATGAAGCGCGTAACGAAGGAATAGTTCAAGGAGATGAGGATAGGTGGCAGTTAGCCTCATACACGAAGGTCTTGCGAAGGAAGATCAAAGAACGGATTGAGAAGACATTTGAAAGGCTCAAAAATGACGTTTATGATGCTTATGTTTTGTTTTGTATGGCTTCAATTTATCGATGCGAAGTCAAAGAAAAGTGGTGGGTGATTAATTTAGAAGACGAGGGTTACAGTGAGGAGCGGCAAAAAGCTGCAATGCAAACTTTGCGCGAGCGGTATTTAGTTGAATATGGCGGAATTGACGATGAGGATAATCGGCTGGTGGGACAACATAATTTAATTCGCAGTGTGGCGATAGACCATCGATTAATACTACCATAAGTTAAAAATATAAATTCACAATGACAAATAATGTAACACCATCTGGTGAGTTGGTTTTGAAAAAGTTAGGAATCAATCCTCATAATCTCCGTGCCGATTTTCTTACTCGGGAGCAGAGGCTTCAGTACAGAGCAGTTGTAAACTGGATCACGGATTACAAACCGAAGTCAGATGCTACTAATTTGGAGAAGGTGCGGGGGTATTTGGAAGCCTTTCATCATCTGGGTAAGGTAGAAGATTGGATGCGAAATAGCAAAATTATATCAATTCGACTAGATACACCTACCAAAGAGGAATTGCACCATCAATTATCACTGTGGGGCTACTACAAGGAATTGATTGAGCTTTATAAGCAAATTGTGGGCAAATTAAGCTCTAATCTGGATGCTGTTTTTCTCGCAAATCTGGGCAATGCTTACGATGCGCTAGGAAATTATACCCAAGCTATTGACTATTACCAACATGGTTTAACCATTTTTCGGAAAATTGCAGATCGTAAAGGTGAGGGCCGCGCACTGGGCAATCTGGGAGGCTCTTACCGTTCGCTAGGAAAGTATCTCGCAGCAATTGACTATCATCAACAGAGTTTAACCATTGCACGGGAGATTGGAAATCGCGAAGGGGAGGGAAACGCGCTAGTAAATCTAGGCAATGCTTATAATTCGCTAGGAAATTATCTCCAAGCTATCGACTATTACCAACAGGGTTTAACTATTTTCCAGGAAATTGCAGATCGCAAAGGTGAGGGAAACGCACTGGGCAATTTGGGTAATGCTTGCGATGGGCTAGGAAAATATCTCGCAGCAATTGACTATCATC
Source organism: Microcoleus sp. B13-B6 (assembly GCF_036705405.1). Taxonomy (NCBI): domain Bacteria; kingdom Bacillati; phylum Cyanobacteriota; class Cyanophyceae; order Oscillatoriales; family Microcoleaceae; genus Microcoleus; species Microcoleus sp. B13-B6. The sequence goes on along the minus strand of NZ_JAUBUJ010000002.1, from coordinate 110,848 downwards.
AACAGAGTTTAACCATTGCACGGGAGATGGGAAATCGCGAAGGGGAGGAAATCGCACTGGGAAATCTGGGTAATGCTTACAATTCGCTAGGAAATTATCTGCAAGCAATTGACTATCACCAACAGAGTTTAACTATTGCACGGGAAATCGGCGATCGCAACGGTGAGGGACGCGCATTGGGAAATCTGGGAGTTGCTTACGATTCGCTAGGAAATTATCCTCAAGCCATCGACTTTCACCAGCAGCATTTAACCATAGCACGGGAGCTCGGAAATCGCAGCGGTGAGGGAAACGCACTGGGAAATTTGGGCAATGCTCACCGTTCGCTAGGAGATTATCCCCAAGCCATCGACTATCTCCAGCAGAGTTTAACCATTATCCAGGAAATTTGCGATCGCAACGGTGAGGGAATTATCCTGGGAAATCTAGGAATTGCTTACGGTCTGTTAGGAGATTATTCCCAAGCCATCCACTATCTCCAACAAAGTTTAACCATTGCAAGAGAAATCGGCGATCGTAACTGTGAGGGGAAGGCACTGACAAATCTGGGAAATACTTACCTTTCGTTAGGAGATTATTCCCCAGCCATCCACTACCTCCAACAAAGTTTAACCATTGCAAGAGAAATCGGCGATCGCAACGGTGAGGGAACCGCACTGTTAAATCTGGGAGTTGCTTACTATTCGCTAGGAAAATATCCTCAATCCATCAACTATTACCAACACAGTTTAACTATTGTACGGGAAATCGGACAACGCTCGGCTCAAGAGCGAACGTTACTTAATTTATGTAAAGCTTTCTCTGCTTTAGGAGACTATAACAAAGCAATAGAGTACAATAAGCAGCACTTAGCTCTCGTACAATCAACATAATAGTAACTGAAACTATTGATTTCTGATGAGAAAGCAAAACGCGATCGCCCCTTATATTCTCTGTTAGCCGATCGCACTTATAGCATCAACCAACAGCAAACTCCGTAAATTTCCGTCTATATGGGGCTTTAAAAGCCAAAACTATATCTTGCTTTGGAATTCCAGCTTCAACCAATTCATTAGCAACTCCGATTTCCGTGCCATCCCGTTCGATCCAAATTTTACCATCTTTAATTTCCACGTAGATGATACAACCGAATACTCGGCTCAAATCTTCCCAACCGATATGCAATAATTGATAGCGAGATCGTTCCGTATCAAATATCAAATGCACTTCTGTCTTACTATTTAAGCGATTTTCTACGTGGTGTTTAAGAATCCTTTGTACCACTTCACTGTAATTCAATCCCTCCATTGCACAATCTCCTCTTGAGTTGGGTTGAAAATTAATAATTTTAGTTGATGTTCTACTATCACTCTTTGAATAAACCTACGACTAAAAAATTCATTGTAAACATCTTCAGGAACAGCCAAATACAAAGTCCGCTCTGGTTCGGTCAATCTCAATGCTGAACGGTAGTTGAGACATTGACCGAGTGCACTGTGAAACTCTGTCACGTCTGAGGCTCCTAGAAAAGATTTTACCTCTACTGCAATCTTTTTACCAGTTTTTTCAGCGACGAGGATTTTTTCTGCAGTTAAGTCTATGTAAAAATCAACATCCTCAACTTCAATGAATAGATTTTCGTCAGTGATGCTCCACCCATCTTTTTCGAGAGATGTTTTAACAGTATTGTGAAAAAAATCTTTAGCTGGCATAAATTAACTTGAGTTTTCAGCTACTTAAATTATAGTCAGGCTGACAAGCATATTCCCAAACTTGGCGATCGAGTACAGTAGGTAATCCCATCCTATAATATCCTAATTCACTTTAATTCAATCCCCGCACAGCCACCACTCCCCTCAAGTCCCATCAGGGGCGTGCCCGGAGCCATTTTGGGTATCTTTTTGCCGATCGCACCTCATCGTGCAATAATGATATGACTTGCACAAAAACTCTATTAGTAGGTAAATCTTGCCTACCTTACCGCTACATATAGCGTCTCAACTGTCAACCCGTGCAAGTTCCCAATTAAACCGGCTGTTGCACTACACAAATTTTTCCTAATGGCTGAAGTCCCCCTAAATCCCGCAGAACTTGCAGAAGCCCTCAACGGCTTTACCGATATCAATTTCCAATTGCCTGACCCCGAAGACGAACAAATACCAGAGTTTGACTTTGAAAATCAAGTTGACAATGCCTGGAAAGTGTGCGATCGCTTCGACTTGCAAACCGACATTTGGCGGGGACGCATTCTCCGAACAGTCCGAGACAGAGAAAAAAAAGGCGGCGAAGGACGGGGTACAGGCTTTTTGAACTGGCTCAAAGAAAGAGAAATTGGCAAAAGTCAAGCCTATTCTTTGATAGAATTAGCTAATAGTGCCGATACTCTGATCCAGCAAGGAGATTTAGACCCAGATTCCATTAGAAACTTCAGCAAAAGAGCCTTTGTAGAAACCGCCAAAGCATCTCCCGAAGTCCAGCAAATGGTAACAGATGCAGCAGCCAATGGCGATCGCATCACCCGCCGCGAAGTCAAACAACTATCCGACGAATGGATGGCAATGAACTCAGATTTATTGCCAGAAGAAGTCAAAGAAAAAGCATCTACAGGTTCTCTACCTTCCCGCTACCTCGCTCCTTTAGTCAAAGAAATGGAGAAACTCTCCCCATCTCACCAAAGCGAAATTCAAAAAGAAGTAGCAGAAAATCCCGACGTAGATACTGTAAAACAGCTAACTTCCGACGCCAAGAACTTATCAAAATATCTCGACGCCGCCGCCCAAGTGCAAGCTCTCAATCAGTCTCACTTAGACATGGAAATGGCCTTAGAAGAATCTTTGCGAGTAGGCTGTTTGGGAACCACCGCCGACGTTGTAAAACAAGCCGCACAGCTAGAACAAACAGTAGTCAAACTCTACACAATTTGGAAGCGTTTAGGCAGTTTAGCAGATAGATTGTACGTAGATACAGGAGCAAGCACCCCCAATTTGCGGTTGCTTTTGGGATGCTTGGACAGTCTTTCGGGAGAAAAGATTGAAGTGGATTTCGGAGACGGAGAACGCTCTATTCGCTTGCAAATTTTCAGCGAATAGCTCAACCTTGACCGCAGATAAAAGCCAACATCCAGGCTCATTATCTGCGTCGAACCCTGTTCATCTGCGGTTAAAATTTCTAAGTTTTTTCCAAAGATATCAGGGATGCAAATAACGCCGATATTTGGTAACTATTTCTTTCCCCAACAGCACTACGCTAATCCAAAAACAAACTTCTGCACCAACAGCCAGAACGACCGATAAAGTAGTTTTTTGAGGAATGTCCAGCGGCAGGAATGGCACAACAAAAAAGATTGCCAACCACGGCAGAAAAGATAGAACAAATAAAAACAAACCGAGCTTTTGCATAGATTCACATAATACAGCTTTGATATCCCCTTTATCTCTTAGTCCGCTTGGAGTGAACTTCGTTTGTATAGTAGCGATTTCAATCGCCGAGTGACGACAAACTCGCATCTTGCACCAATATCAGCAACAGGCTTTCCGGCCTGTTCCACAAATACTAAATGTTCTTGTGGAACAGGCCGGAAAGCCTGTTCTTGAGAATGGTTCAACAAATGACTACAAACTTAATTGCCAAGCATTTCTAACTCAATTCTTAATCCCCGTCGCCGCAATCCCCCGAATAAACTGCCGCTGACCGGCCAAAAACAGCAACACCACCGGCACTGTGCCAATTACCACCGCCGCCATCAACAACTGCCAACTGCTAGTAAACTGTTCCTGAAACTCAGCCAAAGCTAACTGCACAGTTCGCAACTCCGGCCGCGTCGTAAACACCAGCGGCTTAAACAAATCGTTCCACTCCCCGATAAACGTAAACAAAAACAGCGTCACCAAAGCAGGGCGGGCCAAAGGTAACATCACCTGCCACAAAACCTGCCAGCGGTTAGCCCCATCCAGCATTGCCGCCTCCTCCAACTCCACCGGAACAGTCATAAAATACTGCCGCAGCAGAAAAATCCCAAAACCGTTAGCAGCCGTCGGCAAAATCAGCGCCCCGTAAGTATTCAGCAGATGGCCCCACTTCAAAACCAAGAAAATCGGAATCACCAAAAGCTGAAACGGAATTACCAGCGTCGCCAAAACCCCCAAAACTAGGGCCTGTCGCCCCCGAAACTTCAGTCTGGCCAAAGCATAACCGGCCAAAGCAGAAGTCACAACCTGAAAACCCGTCACTGCGATCGCCACTAGAGTAGAATTAAGGAATGCCAACAAAAAATTGCCCCGTCGCCAAGCCTCCTGATAGTTCGCAAAAGTCAAGCCTGTGGCCTTGACACCCACACCAGAGGGTGATAAAGAAACCAAAAATACAGCAGCCAGCGGCAGCAGCACCAGCGCAGCACCCGCCAGCAAGCAAATAAAACTCAGCAGTTCCAGCGCTTGAGACCTGTCAAAGGATTTACCCATAAATTTGTGAATTAACCTAAAATAATAAGCCTGTGAGGTTCTCCAACCCGATCGCCTCCCAGAGGATTCCCATACAACATAATATGTGGTAGAGGGAAAGAAGGAGTACCCAGCGAGGAAGTTGTGGTTAGGATATAATGTTAGAGATAGATTTGGTACTGTAAAACCTTTAAAGGTGGAGACATAGACCGTATTTCTATCATCTATTTCCGGGCAAAAGATCGACTAACGACTAATTCCAGTAATTAGTAAATAGATAGCATTCTAGCGATAGTCTTTCTGGAGTGTTCGAGGGCAAAAGTCCGACCAACACGCTGAGGACGCCAGTTTTTCCCGGATAGTCAAAGAAAAGTTCTTTGTCGAAAGAATCCTCAGCTATAATCTGTGATTTAGATGGGGTGCGTTCAAAATAGGTAAAGTGTACTGTCACTGACCCCCCATTTTAAAGGGGTTTCCAAACATCCCGCAAGCTTATATAAGGAGACTAGATATCTATGCCCCAGCTTGAGGCCAGCCCAACAATTGACTTTCAAACCGAAACTTACAAAGATGCTTACAGCCGCATCAACGCCATTGTGATTGAAGGCGAACAAGAAGCTCACGACAATTACCTGACACTGGCCGAACTGTTGGCTGACAAAAAAGCAGAGTTAATTGGCTTGTCCAAGATGGAGAACCGCCACATGAAAGGCTTCCAAGCTTGTGGCCGGAATCTTAAAGTCACGCCCGACATGGCATTTGCCAAGCAGTTCTTTTCGGAATTGCACAAAAACTTCCAGACGGCAGCGGCCCAAGGTCAGATTGTAACTTGCTTGTTGATTCAATCGCTAATTATCGAGTGTTTTGCGATCGCAGCTTACAACATCTACATCCCCGTCGCCGATGACTTTGCTCGCAAAATCACCGAAGGCGTCGTCAAAGAAGAATACAGCCACCTCAACTTTGGGGAAGTCTGGCTGCAAGCTCACTTTGAGGAATCCAAAGCGGAACTAGAAGCCGCCAACCGCCAAAACCTCCCCATCATCTGGAAGCTGCTAAACGCTGTCGCAGACGATGCCCGCGTCTTGGGAATGGAAAAAGACGCTTTAATCGAAGACTTTATGATTGCCTACGGCGAAGCTCTAGGTAACATTGGCTTTAACAACCGCGATATCATGCGGATGTCAGCACAAGGCCTCGCAGCCTAGTTAATTGGGAAATAAGGAATGGGAAAAAAATTAAAAATTAAAAATTAAAAATGGGATAACTCATTTTAAAATATAAATTTTTAATCTTCCCATCTTCCATCTTCCATCTTCCATCTTCCATCTTCCACCTTCCATCTTCCTTCATTTGACAACTTAATGTTTGGTCTAATCGGTCACTTAACCAGCTTAGAACACGCCCAATCAGTAGCTAACGAGCTGGGCTATCCAGAATATGCCGATCAAGGTCTCGATTTTTGGTGCAGCGCACCGCCTCAAATAGTTGATCAGATCACGGTAACAAGCATCACTGGACAAAAAATAGAAGGGCGCTATGTGGAGTCCTGTTTTCTGCCAGAAATGCTAGCCACTCGCCGGATTAAAGCAGCCACTCGCAAAATCCTTAATGCGATGGCACACGCTCAAAAAAACGGGATTAACATCACTGCTTTAGGCGGCTTTTCTTCGATCATTTTTGAGACTTTCAACTTGCAGCAAATTAAGCAAATTCGCAATCTCAAGTTGGAGTTTGAACGCTTCACCACTGGTAACACTCACACGGCTTACATCCTGTGTCGCCAAGTAGAAGAAGCAGCCCCTAAATTGGGGATTGAACTTTCAAAAGCCACTGTAGCCGTTTGTGGTGCTACTGGCGATATTGGCAGTGCTGTGTGTCGCTGGCTCAATGTTAAAACAAATGTAGCAGAATTGTTGCTCATTGCCCGCGACAAAGAACGATTACAAGATTTGCAATCGGAATTGGGCCGAGGCAAAATTATGGACTTGGAAGAAGCCCTCCCCCAAGCCGATATTGTAGTCTGGGTAGCCAGTATGCCAAAGGGAGTAGAAATTGACCCTAAGACATTGAAGCAACCATGTTTATTGATTGACGGTGGCTATCCGAAAAATCTGGCAACTCAGGTTCAGCATCCCGAAATTTACGTACTCAATGGCGGCATTGTGGAGCATTCCCTCGATATTGAGTGGAAAATTATGAAGATTGTCAATATGGATGTACCGGGCAGACAGTTGTTTGCCTGTTTTGCCGAATCAATGCTGCTGGAATTTGAAAAATTGTATACCAATTTTTCTTGGGGACGGAACCAAATTACTGTGGAGAAGATGGAGCAAATCGGTCTTATTTCTGTCAAACACGGTTTCCGACCTTTATTAATGTCAGTTTGATGTTGACAGTTGACAGTTGACAGTTGACAGTTGATTGTTGGCTGTTGGCTGTTGACTGTTCACTGTTGGGGGAATTCAGACGGAAGGGATGCGGATTAACCTATTATATTTAAAATTGAAAGGAAGCTCCAGCTCCTGGTTTTCCAGCGCGGTATGAAGCCAAGCAAAATTCATAATTCAAAACTTCCAAATTTCCCCTATTTTACAGCATACCCTGACACGGTAGGATCTCGAAAGAGTCGATCGACAAAACCTGACAAAACCTTATAGAAATTATCCGCGTGCCAAACCCAGACCGTAAACCCTTACTCTTAGATTTTGAAAAGCCCCTGGCCGAACTCGAAACCCGAATTCACCAGATTCGCGAACTCGCCGCAGAAAACAGCGTCGATGTCACCGACGAAATTCGCAAACTAGAAGCTCGCTCAGCCCAACTGCGACAAGAAATTTTCAGCAGCTTGTCCCCCATGCAGCGGCTGCAACTCGCCCGTCACCCGCGCCGCCCCAGCACCCTCGATTACATTCAGGCAATTAGCGACGAGTGGATCGAGCTTCACGGCGATCGGCGCGGCGGAGACGACCCGGCCCTCGTCGGCGGAATTGCCCGCATAGACGGGCGTCCCACAGTCATCATCGGCCATCAAAAAGGGCGCGACACAAAAGACAATATCGCCCGCAACTTCGGCATGGCTGCTCCCGGCGGCTACCGCAAAGCCCTGCGGTTGATGGAACACGCCGATCGCTTCGGAATGCCAATTTTCACATTTATCGACACTCCGGGGGCTTGGGCGGGCTTAGAAGCAGAACAGCTCGGACAGGGAGAGGCGATCGCCTGTAACCTCCGAGAAATGTTTCGCCTCGACGTTCCCATTATTTGCACCGTCATTGGCGAAGGTGGTTCCGGCGGCGCATTGGGTATCGGTGTCGGCGAGCGACTGTTGATGCTGGAACATTCCGTCTACACCGTCGCCACCCCCGAAGCTTGCGCGGCCATTCTCTGGAAAGACTCTGGTAAAGCTAACTTGGCCGCAGAAGCTCTCAAAATCACTTCCTGGGATTTGAAAAACCTCGGCATTCTCGATCAAATAGTACCAGAGCCGATCGGCGGCGCTCACTCGAATCCCCTCAAAGCTGCGTCCATACTCAAACAAGCTTTGTTAGAAAACTTAGCAGAACTAACACAGCTTACCGGTCAGCAGCGACGCGAGCTGCGGTATCAAAAGTTTCGCCACATAGGTGTATTCACTGAAATTTCGGCTTGAGCCGATCGATTCAGAGTGATCAGTTATGAGTTAAAAATTCTTAACTTTAAACTCATAACTCACAGCTCATTATTCTGCGGATCTGTCAGCAGTGTTATAATTTCTCAGGTGACACCGGCTTAACAGTTCTTAATGTTCATCTCATAATTAACTGTTATCACCCGCAGCAGACAGTTGTCTAATTTGCCTCAGAAGGCTGCAACGCTGTAGGGAGTTGCCGAGCGAAAGTATTAGGACACTGAATGAACCATCCCACAACAAAGCAGGCTCTGATTACCGGAGCCAGCAGCGGTATTGGCAAAGCGACGGCTCTAGCGTTCGCCGCCGAGGGCATAAATCTGGCCTTAGTTAGCCGAGAGTCAGAAAACTTAGAAGCCGTTGCCGCAGCAGCCCGAGAAGTCGGAGTGAAAGCAGAAGCTTATCCCTTAGACTTGGCAAAAATTGAGCAAGTGCAAAGCAGCATCAGCGCGATCGCAGCTCAATTGGGTTCCGTAGATATCCTGGTCAACAGCGCTGGGATGGGCTACACCGGCTCCTTGACGGAAACGTCCCTAGCCGACTGGCAGAACGTTCTAGACCTCAATCTGACTAGCGTTTGGCAGTGCATTCTAGGAGTTTTGCCCTCCATGCGCGATCGCCGATCGGGAATCATCATCAACGTTTCCTCGATCGCCGGCAGCCAAACCTTCCCCAACTGGGGGGCCTATTGCGTCAGTAAATTCGGTCTCATGGCATTGTCTAAAACCTTAGCCGCCGAAGAACGGGTTCACGGAATTCGCGTAACAGCAATCTGTCCGGGTTCTGTCAATACTCCCATGTGGGACACAGACACCGTGGACGCCGACTTCGATCGCACCGCCATGTTAACCCCAGAAATCGTCGCCCAATCAATTCTGCACGCAGTTCAGTTGCCAGCAAGTGCAGTAATTGAAGAAATCACGCTCATGTCCAACGCAGGAGTTTTGTGAACTTGAGATTTTAGACTGCTGGATTTTTCTCGAATTCAACAATCTTTGAATCTCTAGCTATATCCCCCAATCAAAAATCGAAAATCGATTCACCCTCACACCAACTTGTTATGACAATTGCATCTTCCGCCGATTCCAATGGCTCGATTTCAATCTCGACTGACAGCATGAAACTGTTACAAACCGCAGAGAACAACTCCCCGCGCATCCCCACTCGACCCGATCGCAATTCCTCCCACGGCCAAGAATCCAGCGTGCCCATAGCTTCAGAAGTAGGCCTGGAAGAAATGATGGAGGCCGTTCGGACAATGCTGCTGGGAGTAGGAGAAGACCCCGAACGCGAAGGATTGCTCAAAACCCCAAAACGGGTAGCAGAAGCAATGCGGTTTCTCACCAGTGGTTACAGTCAATCCCTCGAAGAACTCCTCAACGGCGCTATCTTTGACGAAGGTCACAACGAAATGGTACTGGTGCGAGACATCAGCGTATTCAGTATGTGCGAACACCATATGCTGCCGTTTATGGGCCGAGTTCACATTGCTTACATTCCCAACCAAAAAGTAGTGGGATTGAGCAAATTAGCCCGAATTGCCGAGATGTACAGCCGCCGATTGCAGGTGCAAGAACGTTTGACGCGCCAAATTGCCGAAGCAGTTCAGACAATATTGGAACCGAAGGGAGTAGCTGTAGTCATGGAAGCCAGTCATATGTGCATGACGATGCGGGGTGTGCAAAAACCCGGTGCTTGGACGGTTACGAGTGCCATGTTGGGCGTGTTTCAAGAGGAACAGAAAACTCGCGAAGAATTCCTGAATTTGATCCGCCACCAACCGGCATTCTTTTAGTCAGTTGACAGTTGACAGTTGGCATTTGGCATTTGGCAGTTAACAGTAATTAGTAGGTTGGGTTGAGAGACGAACCTTCCGTTTCACGCCGCCCAACATAATCTATCAAGCAAGGCTAACGACAGCCAACAGTCAGCAGCCAACTGTCAACAGTCAATCGATTTTAGATTTTAGATTTTAGATTTTAGATTAAAGATTTGAGAATTGAAGCATTGACTTGCGCGAGATAAATACGTTCGGCAAGTTTCATCGGATACAGGTTTTTTATTTCACCGGTCCTGAGTCTGCTTTCGGAATGAATCACGTGGCGGGTATCCTGGATGCTTTCGGTCAATAGCCAGAGTAAAGGCTGTGGAAGCAATTCCAAAATCTAAAATCTAAAATCTAAAATCTAAAATCGGATGACGATCGACTGATAAACCCATAAAATAGACGGGTGACTCATGACTTGTGACTATGAATCCTATCAAATTCGGTACAGATGGCTGGCGCGGCATCATTGCTGACGATTTTACCTTCGATCGCGTAGCGTTAGTCGCCCCCCTAGCGGCACAAGTTCTTGCACAAACCGGCGGCAGCGATGGCAGCAGCGGTACCGTAATTGTCGGTTACGACCGCCGATTTCTGGCTGAAGAATTTGCCTTCACAGCGGCTGTTGCCGTCCAAAACGCAGGATTTGACGTGCTGCTGAGCGAATCCTACGCCCCCACTCCAGCTTTCAGTTTAGCTGCCAAACAATTAAATGCTTTGGGTGCGATCGTCCTGACCGCCAGCCATAATCCCGGTGCATATTTAGGGTTAAAAGTCAAGGGCGGATTTGGCGGTTCAGTTTCCCCCGAAGTTACTCAACAGATAGAAGCAAAACTCGAAAATCCGGCGGCAATTTCAGCAACTCCCGGCAAATTGGATAATTTCAATCCTTGGCCAGCTTACTGCAAAACCTTGCGGGAAATGGTAGATATTGAGGCGATTAAAGAAGCGATCGCCAGCGGTAAAATTACAGTATTTGTAGATGTAATGCACGGTGCCGCCGCCGGAGGACTAGCTCAAATTTTAGAAGAAACAGTGCACGAAGTCAACAGCGATCGAGATCCGCTGTTTGGCGGCGGTGCACCGGAACCTTTGCCGCGCTACCTGTCGCAGTTATTTCGGGTGATGCGTACTCACCAGCGAAAAAGCTCTGGTTTGTCCATCGGATTTGTATTTGACGGAGATAGCGATCGAATTGCAGCCGTTGACTCTAGCGGCAACTTCCTCAGTTCACAAATCCTAGTTCCCATCTTAATCGAACATTTAGCAAAACGGCGCGGGTTGACCGGGGAAGTCATCAAAACAGTCAGCGGTTCAGACATAATTCCCAAAATTGCCAAGCTGTACGACTTGCAGTTATTTGAAACGCCGATCGGTTACAAGTATATAGCCGATCGAATGTTAACCACCCAAGTCTTAGTCGGCGGCGAAGAATCGGGAGGAATTGGCTACGGTACACACATCCCCGAACGAGATGCTTTACTGTCAGCGCTGTACTTATTAGAAGCCGTGGTCAAATCCGGGGAAGACTTAAGCGAAATTTACAGCCGACTGCAACAAGAAACAAGCTTTACCTCAGCTTATGACAGAATCGACTTACACCTAGCCAACATGGAAGAAAGGTCGCGTTTGCTGTCGCTGCTGCAAAATCAACCCTTAACAGAAATCGCCGGCAAAGCAGTTGTAGATTGCAACAAAGTTGACGGATATAAATTCCGTTTATCCGACGGAAGTTGGCTGTTAATTCGGTTTAGCGGAACCGAACCAGTGTTGCGGCTGTATTCAGAAGCAGCGACATTGAAAGAAGTTATGCAAAACTTAAACTGGGCGAAAAATTGGGCGCATAATTAATCGGATTTTTCAACCGCAGATAAACGCAGATGAACGCGGATGACTCGATCTCAAATCTCTCTTTCTCTGCGGCCTCTGCGGCCTCTGCGGTAAAAAAAATATTACTCACAATGAAATACTATTCCTAGATGAGATTAATTTTAGGATAAAAGCAAATGGCTTACAGCGATTTCAGCCTTGCGAGAGTCAAAAAAGATTTTGGATTAACCTTAGATGAAACTTGCAATTTATTTGCAGACACAAAACCAGTTTCACCCTCAGAAATTTTAACAACAATCCTGATTGATTATGTACCGCTAGCAACTTTTATTTCCACAGAAAAAGCGCGGTCAGAATTTTTGATTGCCCCGATATTAGCAGAAGTTCGGCGATTGTCAAACAAACGAGTTTCTCTTTTTTCCGGTAAGGATTTTACTGTAGATCCAGAAAGAGGTTTGCAAGGATTTTGTGATTATATTATTAGCGGTTCTTCAGAACAATTGTTCATCAGTGCTCCGGTTATAACAATTTTTGAGGCAAAAAAGGAAGATATTATTGGCGGTTTGGGTCAATGCGTAGCCGCAATGGTAGCGGCTCAATGTTTTAATCAAAACCAAGACAGTGAGGTCGATCGCATTTACGGCGCGGTGACGACGGGTACTAACTGGAAATTCTTGATTTTGGAGGAAACTACTGTTTATATCGATCCGATTGAATACTATATTCAAGATGTTGATAAGATTTTGGGAATTTTGTTGCAACCATTTCCCCAATATGTTTGTTAATATGGAGCCGTAAGTTTTAAGAGAAATAATGACCGATCGCAAATTGCTAGTTGTAGCTACGGGCAATCCGGGTAAACTCAAGGAAATGCAAGTTTATCTTCAGGATTTGGGATGGGAATTGGAGATCAAACCGGAAGAGTTGGAAATCGAGGAAACAGGCGAAACTTTTATTGCTAATGCTTGCTTGAAGGCCTCTGAAGTGGCAAAAGCAACGGGCAAATGGTCGATCGGCGATGATTCTGGTTTAATGGTAGATGCACTCGACGGTCAACCTGGGATTTACTCGGCACGCTACGGGAAAACCGATGCTGACAGGATATCTCGACTTCTCAAAGAATTGGGAAGCGAACAAAACCGGGAAGCACAATTTGTTTGCGCGATCGCGATCGCCCGTCCCGACGGTACAATTGCCTTGCAAGTAGAAGGAATTTGCCGAGGCGAAATCCTCCACACTCCTCGCGGTACGGGAGGTTTCGGATATGACCCCATTTTCTACGTACCTGCACAGCAACAGACTTTTGCCGAAATGACACCGGATATCAAGCGATCGCACTCTCACCGCGGCCGAGCCTTCCACGCTCTTATACCACAAATGGCCAACCTTGTCAACCCCTAATGAGGAAAAAAGCTAAAAAATGGGGTTACTGTGGCATTGGATATTGACACTTAGGTATCCAAACTAAACAGGAAAGAGGTTTTTCGTTGGCAATGATTAGTTACCGATGACCAATTACCAATGCCCAATGCCCAATGCCCAATGCCCAATGCCCCAGTATCTTAGATTGCCTCCAAGTTCTTTTCCCCAGTCCGAATCCGAATAATTTGTTCTACAGGAGAGATGAAAATCTTGCCGTCGCCAATCTCGCCCGTGCGGGAAGCCGCGATAATTTTATCAACCACCATGTCAACCTGATCGTTTTCCACAACAATCTCGACCTTGAGCTTTTGCAAGAACTCAACGGTGTACTCAGAACCGCGATAGCGTTCTGTCATGCCCTTCTGACGGCCAAAACCTCTAACTTCAGAAACAGTCATCCCCACAATACCAGCATTGACGAGTGCGATTTTCACTTCGTCTAGTTTAAAGGGGCGAATAATAGCTTCAACCTTTTTCAAGTTTCTCACTCCTAACAGTTAGTACCTTCGTTATATTACTTAAGCGGCGTGACATCTTTTAAGATCACGGCCAACAGCAAGTATTTTGTCAAGTATATTACCCTATCTTGTACTCGCGATGAAATGCACGCCAACCTTTAACAATATTCTCGGATTTGCCGGGGGCGCGGGATCTCGGCTCCGGCCGATCGCGGTAGAGTTAAGAAGACTGCAGCAGCCGTCCCCCGCCGATCTGCTAAAACAGAAAAAGAACCTAGGAGACAGGAGTTTTCCGAGTTTCCGCTTTGCTATGTGAGATTTGCACGTATTGCTGAAAACTATAATTGCCAGAGGCGGTCAGTTAAACTATTCCTATGCACCCAGCCAGCCCTCCCCCTGACCGCAGCGGGCTTGATGCCCTACTGAGAAATCGCCCCTTCCTCGCCTTGTGGACGGGCCAGTTATTGGCCCAAGTGGCGGATAAAATCTTTTACGTATTGCTGATTATTCTGCTGAAAACAGGCGACTACCGACCCTGGCCTGTTTCTTGGCAACATTCGGAAAATTCTATGCTGTCAGCGGTGATGATCGCCTACACGGTGCCGGCGATCGTCTTTGGTTCCGCAGCCGGTATCGTCGTAGACCGCTTTTCTAAAAAGCAAATGCTGATTGCCTGCAACGTGATTCGAGCCGCGTTGATTGTAGCTTTGCCGTTTTTGCCCAAAGCTTTTGTCGTTTTGTTGACGATGACGTTTTTGGTCTCTACCGTAACGCAATTTTTTGCTCCCGCAGAAGCGGCAGCCGTCCCCCTGACCGTAGGGCGAGAGGGACTGATGTCGGCAAATGCGCTGTTCGCCTCGTCCACAATGGGCGGGATTATTGTCGGGATGACGATCGGCGAACCGCTGTTTAGTTGGGTAAAACACAGCTTCGGATCAGCTTCTCAAGAGTTTTTGCTCGGCGGGTTGTACCTGATATCAGCAGGTTTGATCTATACCATGCGGATCAAAGAAGCTCATGCCGGCAGCAGTGGCAAAAACGTCCATCCTTGGCAAGACCTTAAGGAAGGTTTGCGGTATTTGAAACACAATCACCTTGTCAGCAACGCGATGGTGCAGTTGACGATTTTGTATTCCGTGTTTGCGGCGCTTCAGGTGCTGGCGATCGCGCTTTCAGGCAAAATAGGTCTCAAAGAAACTCAATTTGGCTTTTTGCTCGCTGCTGCGGGAATTGGAATGGTCTTCGGCGCAGCCTTTTTGGGACACTGGGGTCATCGAATGCACCACAAACCTCTGCCTTTAATTGGTTTCTTGATGATGGGTTTTGTATTAGCAATGTTTGCCTTTACTCGACAGTTATGGGTGGGATTCGGATTGAGCGCTCTGTTCGGTTTTGGTGCTTCCTTAATTAACGGCCCGATGCAAGCTCTGATTCAAGAAAAAACTCCCGAATCTATGCGGGGCAAAGTCTTTGGATTTGAAAACAATGCGATTAATATTGCTCTGAGCCTGCCTTTAGCGATTACTGGCCCGCTGACTGATGCTGTCAGCCAAGCCGTCGGCTCGAATGACAAGGGCTTGCGGATCGTGTTGCTGAGTTTGGGCTTTTTGGTCTCGGTGATGGGCATGGCAGCTTGGAAACATACTCGCAAAGTCTTGCAGGATGTTCTCTGAATTTAGTCAACAGTCATCAGTCATCAGTTATTGGTCATCAGTCAACGATCTTTAGAGACTTCCCAAATGAAAGTTCAATCTGTTGAGCTAAAGTATTTCAAGAAATTTCGGACTCCTCCGGTATTTGATTTCACCGATCCAGAAACTGGGTTGGCACGAAATCTGATTGTTCTAATTGGCATGAACGGCTCTGGCAAAACAAGTCTTTTACAAGCGATCGCAGCAACATTAGGTACGGCTACCGGACGATTACAAAAAATCCCTGACTTAGAATGGGCAGGATTTAACTATGAATTGCTAGGAAACAACTGGGGAAAATTTCAACCTGAAGTCACTTTACAGGTACAGTTTTCCTCCCAAGAACTTCAAGCAGTTGCAGAGTTTTACCAAAAATTACAAGGGATGGGACACAATTTAAGAGTTCCTCCGGCACAAAAACATAGTGTGAAACTCAGATGGCGATCGCCATCTGAGCTAGTCGTAGCGGATACGGCTGCTGTATTATTTCAATTTAAAGGACGAGAATACGCTAAACGACTGCTTCGTTCTGAAGGCTTTCAGGCGTTTCAGCGAGTTGGCAGCGTTCTTTGGTACACCGAGCAAAGAACTGCAACCAGCCTAACGACAGAAGATCCCGAAAGCCGACAAGAAATTACTGAGGATATTTTGCGCGATCGGCTATCAAAATGGCGGCAGTTTCATCAAGATGTCGAAACAGGTAGAATTCAGCAACTGCGACCGGGACAAAAAGACTTGTATGCTGAAATTGAACGAGCTTACAAAGCAGTTTTTCCCGAACGCAGCTTTGAAGGCCCCGTCCCGCGCGAGAATATAGATGATATCCTGAGCGAACCTTGGTTTTATCTTTACGACGGCAGAAATCAGTATGAAATTTCTGAGATGTCTGGAGGCGAACGAGCTGTCTTTCCCATCCTCATGGATTTTGCCAATTGGAACATTCATAATTCGCTCATCTTGATTGATGAAATTGAATTGCACCTCCACCCACCAATGCAGCAGGCATTCCTTAGATCCTTGACTAAGCTAGGCAATAATAATCAGTTTATAATTACAACCCACTCTGATTATGTGGAGCAATTAGTGCCTGAAGCACACATTATCAGGCTAGAGGTGTAATTGTGAGTGTTGTCAGTAGCAAAATTATTTTCTGCGAAGGAAAGCAAAGAAGTTTGGATACCCAACTGCTGCAGCGGGTTTTAGAAACACTACCAGCAGAGCGGCCTACAATTGTCCCCTGTGGCAGTAAATTTAGCTTTTCTTTATTTGCACAGGGTTATTTTTCCCGTCAAGAAATTGGCAGTCCAAAATATCTCGTTTTCCGAGATCGAGACTTCGATGCCAAGCCTTCAGAAGAGGTAGGACTGATTCAATTAGGCAGTCAATCCGTTTGGTTAACGCATCGAGCTTGCATTGAGAACTATTTCCTAGATCCTGACTTGATTCATGATTATTGGCGAGAAAAATATATCGAGAAACAGAACTATCCCAATACAAAATGGGCACATAAAGACTCTCCAGGTATCGATAGGATTGCACAATGGATTGAAAATGCTGCAAAGAGCTTGCAAGACTACCAAGCTGTACGCTGGGCTTTAGGCGAGCTGTTGGTCTCAAGTTCAACGAGAACGCAGCTCAAGACAACTTGGACTGATGGTAGCGGTCAGCTTCCCCCGTCTTTAGCGCTAGTAGATTGTCGAACTGAAGCTATAGGACTAATTAACCAATTTAGACAAGCTGTCGAAACAGTTACACTAGATGGATTTGAAGCAAGCCTAGCTAGTTATCACCAGCAATTTAGTCAATCAGAATTTTGGTCGCAGAAACAGTATGTAATCTGGTTTCACGGGAAAGATATTCAAAAACAAATGCAAAAGCAAGAATCTCAATATATCTCTCTAAAAAATTTTTTTAATTGGGCTGCCAATAAATTGGACATCGATCGACATCTCGATCTCAGGGAGTTACGAAGTAAGATTGAGCAGCTATAACTGTCGATGTGACTGTTGAGGATGCGGAATGCGGGTTAGATGCGTGACGGTAGCGTATTTCCAGCTCAGCCCTATGGGGTTCTCCCGCGATCGGAATCTCCCCTGTCCCCCTCTCGGGTTCTAAAACTTCCATGCCCCTAGCCGATGTCTTATTCTCAAGTGTTGAGAAAAATATCAACACTGCAACTTTTAAAGCTTCAATATTGAGAAAGAAGTAAAATGAAAGCATTAATCGTAAATTATAATTAGTTTAAGGAAGGAAATTCTGTGCAACTAAAAACTAAAGTGACCATCAGACGTGCAACTGGTGGATTTGCTCTGATTGACAGCTTGATCCGCCACGGCGTCAAGCATATTTTTGGTTATCCCGGCGGCGCAATTCTGCCGCTTTACGACGAACTCTACCGCGCTGAAGAAACTGGCGCTATCAAACATATTCTGGTGCGGCACGAGCAAGGCGCGGCTCACGCGGCTGACGGATACGCCCGCGCTACCGGAAAAGTTGGGGTGTGTTTCGCTACTTCCGGGCCCGGCGCCACTAATTTGGTAACGGGGATTGCGACGGCCCACATGGATTCGATCCCGATGGTAATTATTACCGGTCAGGTGCCCCGTCCGGCGATCGGCACTGATGCGTTTCAGGAAACAGATATTTACGGGATTACCCTGCCAATTGTCAAGCATTCCTATGTAGTGCGCGATCCCAGAGATATGGCGCGAATTGTGGCAGAAGCTTTCCACATCGCGAGTACAGGAAGGCCGGGGCCGGTGTTGATTGACGTGCCCAAGGATGTGGGTTTAGAAGAATTTGACTATCTGCCCGTGGAACCCGGATCGGTGAGAATTCCGGGCTACAGGCCCACGGTGAAGGGAAATCCCCGGCAAATTAATCAAGCAATCTATTTGCTGCAGGAAGCAAAGCGTCCTTTGCTTTATGTGGGCGGCGGGGCGATCGCGGCGGGGGCCCACGAGGAAATTAAGGAACTCGCCGAACTTTTCCAATTGCCGGTCACGACAACGCTGATGGGCAAAGGTTCCTTTGACGAAAACCATCCTTTGTCTGTGAAAATGTTGGGGATGCACGGCACTGCTTACGCTAATTTTGCCGTTACCGAGTGCGATTTGCTGATTGCTGTGGGGGCGAGGTTTGACGATCGCGTGACCGGCAAATTAGACGAGTTTGCCGCCCGCGCTAAGGTGATTCACATCGATATCGATCCGGCGGAAGTAGGCAAAAATCGCGGCCCTGATGTGCCAATTGTCGGAGATGTCCGCCAAGTTTTGCTCGATTTGCTGCGCCGCTGTCGGGAAACTGGAGTTTCGGGGAAGACCGGACAGACTGCAGAATGGCTGCACAGGATCGATCGCTGGAAACAGGACTATCCGTTAGTTGTGCCTCATTACCCAGACATTTTGGCTCCGCAAGAGGTGATTTCCGAGTTGGCTACTCAAGCGCCGGATGCTTACTACACAACAGATGTCGGTCAACATCAAATGTGGTCGGCTCAATTCTTGAACAACGGGCCGCGCCGCTGGATTTCTAGCGCTGGTTTGGGAACGATGGGTTTCGGGGTGCCAGCGGCGATGGGGGCGAAAATGGCCCTACCCGATGAGCAAGTGATTTGTATTGCTGGCGATGCTAGCGTGCAAATGAATATTCAAGAGCTGGGAACACTAACACAATACGGCATTAATGTCAAGATTGTTATTGTAAATAACGGCTGGCAGGGAATGGTGCGGCAGTGGCAGCAGGCGTTCTACGGGGAGCGTTATTCCTCGTCGAATATGACTGTGGGGATGCCGGATTTTGTGATGCTGGCTGAAGCTTATGGCGTGAAGGGGATGCTGGTTTCGCAACCGGAGGAACTCAAAGATGCGATCGCTCAAATGCTCGCTCACGACGGCCCGGTGCTGATGAACGTCAAGGTGACGAGGGATGAAAACTGCTATCCGATGGTAGTTCCAGGTAAGAGCAACGCTCAAATGGTTGGTTTGCCCGATCGTAGCAAGTTGCAATCTGCGGAGTTGGTTTATTGTCCGAGTTGCGGCGCTAAGAATGTTTCGACGAATAACTTTTGTCCTGAGTGCGGGACAAAAGTTTAACGAGTTTTGAGTGGGGACTTAGGCAGTGCCTATTAGTCTCAACTTAAGGTCAAACGTAGTCATGGACTGCTGTTTATCGTCGAGGCTAGATCCCCCCTAGCCCCCCTTAAGAAGGGGGGGACAAGAGTCCGATCAAAGTCCCCCTTCTTAAGGGGGATTTAGGGGGATCTGGCCTCGGATAAAAGCGAGAGATACAAGCGATCTCAAAGTCCCCCTTCTTAAGGGGGATTTAGGGGGATCTGGCCTCGGATAAAAGCGAGAGATACAAAGGTTTCAGACTTAAGTTGACACGATGAAAGGCAATGGGATGTCCTTACCAGGCTCTGCTTTTTCACATTTAACACCATCTCCGCTGGCATCGCATCGAGAGCTTTAATGTGTAATCTCTAAGCATATTTTATGAGCCAGTGTCTAAACCCTGATTGCCTATTCCAAAACCCGTCTGGCTATACAAAATTCTGTCAAAAATGTGGGAATAAACTGCTATTGGGCGATCGCTACGGAGCCCAAAAAATTATTGGACAAGGGGGATTTGGGCGCACTTTTCTAGCTATTGACGAGTATAAACCCTCAAAACCTCCCTGCGTTATTAAACAATTCTACCCCCAATTTCAAGACCCTTCTAGTATCCAGAAAGCTGCTGAGTTATTTGAGCTTGAAGCAGTACGCCTAGAACAGTTGGGTAAACATTCTCAAATTCCCGAATTATTAGCATATTTTAGTCAAGATGGACGGCAGTATTTAGTCCAAGAATTCATCGACGGTGAAAATTTAGCCGAAGCACGAGAATCTAAAGGATATTTTAGCGAAACGCAGATTCGCGACTTGCTTAATAATTTATTGCCAGTATTTGAGTTCATTCATTCCCGCCAAGTAATTCACCGAGATATCAAGCCAGAAAATATTATTCTTAGGCAAGATGGGCAACTGGTTTTAGTTGACTTTGGAGCCGCGAAATATGCGACACAAAGTGTTTTATCTGTAACGGGAACGGTAATAGGAACTTCTGGTTATACATCGCCGGAACAAGCAGCGGGCAAAGCCATTTATGCGAGTGATATTTATAGTTTAGGTGTCACTTGTCTGAATTTATTAACTCAGGTTGAGCCAATGGAGTTATTCGATACAAGTGAAATGGAGTGGGTGTGGCAAAAACAATTGAAAAACTCGATTAGTTCGGAACTCAGTCAGATTTTAGATAAAATGGTACAACCTGCCAGTAAAAAACGCTATCAATCTGCTACCGAAGTTTTACAAGCTATTGGCGATCGATCTCCTCAATTACCCCCTAAAACACCATTTCAACCACCACCTGAAACACCTCTACCGCCACCAGATTCGCTTAAATCAGCGCGGGGTGTTGACTATACTCGCCTGCAGGATTTATTGGCGGCCCAGAAGTGGAAAGAGGCGGATGGGGAAACAAAAAATGTGATGCTGAAAGCTGCTGGACGGGAGAATAAAGGTTGGTTAGATGTGAAGTCTATCGAGAATTTTCCTTGCGATGATTTGCGGACGATCGACCATTTGTGGGTAAAATACAGTCAGGGTTGTTTTGGCTTTAGCGTTCAGAAAGAAATCTGGTTAGAAGTGGGCGGTAAAGTTGATTTGGAGACTGAAAAAAAGCTGGGCGATCGTGTCGGTTGGCGAAAAGGAGGCATATGGTTGAACTACGATGACCTGACCTTTAATAAGCAAGTACCAGTGGGCCACCTGCCGGGGGTGGTTCGTCGGCGTTCTGGGAAGCTTTGGACGGTGGCGGGGATTTCTTCTCTCGCATCGAGAGTTGTAAGCTGTAATCTCTAACGATTTCAGCCCCTTGTCAAGTTTTTTTATCGAACCTTTTTTTACGAATTTATCGGCTTTTCGTCATTTCTTTACCTGCTACGCCGGTGAGTTTTACAAAAATAGGACTTACCCACTAAAGCCAAAGAAACCGGGTTTTTTACCTAATTTGTGGGTGACAACGAAAGATTTTCGTCCATCAAACCCGGTTTCTGACCACCCGTGGGTATCAACTAATGCGTTATGCCATTGTGATTGAAAAAACACCGAATAACTATTCAGCTTACGCGCCCGATTTACCCGGATGTGCAGCCACAGGCGCAACCCTTGCGGAAGTACAGCAGCAAATTAAAGAAGCGATCGAATTTCACTTAGAAGGATTGCGAGAGGAAGGTTTACCGATTTCCGAACCAACTACGCTTTGTGAATATGTCGAAGCACGATAATCTCAGAAACCCGGTTTCTTGCTGACACACCCTACAACAACTGTCAACTGCTATAAATGAATCTTTATTTGGGAATAGATTTCGGCACCACGGGCGCGCGATCGACTGTCATAGACTCCCAGGGTACAATACATTGTGAGACTGAATATACTTTTGCCAACAACGGGCAACAACAGCCTGAATTGCCCTCGGTGTGGCAAAATGCGCTGTGGGATTCGATCGAGCAAATTCCCCCAACAATCCGCAATCAGGTAAGGGCGATCGCCCTTGACGGCACATCTTCCACTGTCATGCTGTGCGATACCAACGGTATACCCGTATGCGAGCCGATTTTATACAATGATGCGCGCGGTGCAGCGGTGACAGAGAGGTTGCGGGCGATCGCGCCGGATAACCACACAGTATTGAGCGCTACATCCAGTCTGGCAAAACTCCTGTGGTGGCAGGAGGGCGGGCTAGAAGCCCAACCCCTACTCCCCACAAAACAATTGAGCCTTTGTGGCACAGGCATCTTGCCTGTGGTTGAGAAGCTTTATTTCCTGCATCAAGCTGACTGGCTGGCCTTTCTGCTGCACGGGAAATTAGGCATTAGCGACTATCACAATGCTTTGAAACTCGGTTTCGATGTTGATACTTTGTGCTATCCGAATTGGCTGATAGAGGGAATTGCGGGCGCTGCAACTCCTGAATTGCCACAAGTTGTCGCACCGGGTACGCCTGTGGGGGAAGTGAGAGCTCAAGTGGGCGATCGCTTCGGTTTTCCCCGCGATTGTATGATTTGTGCTGGTACAACCGATAGCATTGCAGCATTTTTAGCAAGCGGTGTCAATTTACCAGGGGAAGCAGTAACTTCTCTCGGTTCTACACTAGCAGTCAAACTCTTAAGTCATACCCGCGTAGATGATTCTAGATACGGGATTTACAGTCATCGTTTCCCCCCCTTTTGTAGGGGCGGTGCCCCCGTGCCCGCCCTGGCAGGCGATTTGTGGTTGGTTGGAGGTGCTTCTAATACCGGAGGTGCGGTGCTGCGACACTTTTTTACTGATGTTGAGTTGGATAATTATAGCACACAAATTGATCCAGAACAAGAGAGTTTGCTGGATTATTACCCATTGTTGAAAAAGGGCGATCGCTTTCCGATTAATGACCCGAATTTGCCGCCCCGACTCGAACCGCGTCCCACTGATTCAGTGGAATTTCTGCACGGTTTGCTAGAAAGCATAGCGCGGATTGAAGCGCGGGGATATCAATTATTGCAAGAATTGGGTGCAACTCCTTTGACAAAAGTTTATACTGCTGGCGGCGGTGCAAAAAATGCGGTTTGGACTGCGATTAGAAAGCGTTATTTAAAAGTGCCTGTAGTAACGCCAATTCATACTGCGGCTGCTTATGGAAGTGCGTTATTGGCGAAGCATGGAATGCAAATTTAAAGGTAGTAAATTTGGACTGATATCGCTATCGATTAAAACTAAAATGAGAGGAAGTAAACATTCTAATATATTGTGTTAAGTTGTTATCCCTAAAAATTAAGGACAATGGCAAAGCTACCTGATGACATCCTGAACACAATTTTCACATTGCAGCGGCGGCTAGTGGAACTCCTCAACGAGACAACCGCTACAGAATACATTTTAATGCAGCAGTTTGGCGAGACAGAAGCGACACTCCCCGAACTAGAATCCCTGGATAATGTTAAGGAAAGGTTGAGAAACCCTTACAATCGTTTGTACAGGCTTTTGCAGCAGGTAGCAGAATCTCAACCCGCTGCGACTGCGGATACGTTAAACTTTCTGTATAGAACGATAGAACAAACAGAGGCGGCTGTCGATGCCTCAGAAGCAACTATCCGAGAAATCAAAATGGATTGGAATTTGCCATGAATCAACAACCTAGAATCCCCGACGCTGAAACCAGAAAGCGACACGTTGAAAAGATGCGTGAAGTCTGCCAACAGCTTGACGCTTTGACTCTAAACCTGGATGAATTAATCGCCATATTTGAAGCTGACAACCGCCGCCAGCGTCGAGAACGTTTGGCGGGTAAATACAGGCGTGTGGAATCTCAGGTAGTCGAATAAGATATGAGATGTTGCATCATTGTTAATAAGTCTTTTATGAACAGGCTTTTCGGCCTGTTCCACAAAGAGTGAATTTTCTTGTGGAACAGGCATTT